>CAMCPC010000051.1 GCA_945876665.1 uncultured Oscillospiraceae bacterium | reverse complement strand
GAGCTAAAGCAATTCAAGCAGGTTTAGGTAATAATATCTTGGTAATGGGAAGAGGCTTGGAAGGCGCAGATACAGATGGTTTCCAATGGATTAATGAATTTAATGATTCAGACTATATGGTTAACCTAAAAAATTACTTTAAAATAACGGATAAAGATGGTGAAGATGTAACAAGTAATATTATAGATATATTCCCTGCATCAGCAAGTGATTATCTTGACAGCATTACGGTATCAGGTACATTGACAAAGCTATTAGGTTCATACATAGAAGGCAACAAATTTGAACCGGCAGGCATTACTGTAACACCTCATAAGACTGAGGGAGGCGATCAAACACCGATTGAGCCGACAAATTCGGATTTCAAGGGCTTGAAGTTCTATGTAGATGTAGCAGGTAAGGATGCGTCTACACTTTCTACGGAAAGAGAACTTACAACAACAACAAAACTTGCAACAACAGATGACAACAAACATGTGTATGTTTCTTACACATTGGATAATAAGACAGCAATATATGATCTTGGCGCAATTACCGTTGCTGCCAAAAGCGTCAGTAGTGTCACAAACCAGACCACAGGAGACAAAGCAACAACTTTCGGTACTGCAAGTGCTTACTATACCGGAACAGCTATTAAGGACATTCTTACGGGATCGTCTGCAGAAAAATTAACAGTTGTTAAGACATATAATAATGGCGATACAGAAGAAATTGTATATTCAGCATTCGGAACTAACGGTCTTGCTTTGTACTACGTTGATGCTGCCGGCAAGCTTCAGCTTGTTGGTGATCAGACAAAGCTTGCAGAAGGTGAAAACAAATTCTATGTATCATCAGAAACGGATAAGGCTAATAGTGAGCCAACAGCACTTACTGCCGGTAAATTCGCTACATATACAATTACTGCAGTAACAGATACAATGATTCTTAGAACTGCAACAGCGACAGCTAATGATTTGACTTATACAGAAGATACAACAGGAACACACACAATAAACTTTGCTAACGTTGAAATAGGCTACAACATGTCATCAGCATCAACAGCAACTCCGACAACAAAGAAAGTATCAGAAATTGGTTCTTCAAAACTAATTTTCTATACAGGTACAACAAATGTTCCTAATGATAATAAGTACACATCAGGCACAACAATCAACGGTACAGAATATGATGCTGATACTATGGCAGACAAATATGTATTCGTTGTTCCTGCCGGTCTTTCGGATTACACATCAGTAACACCTGTGCTTGTAGGTCAGCTTAAGAACAGAGCAATCAGCACAAGTACAACAGATATTGGTACAGGTTACGCAGTAACAGGTATTACAACAGACGAAAATACACAGTATGGTGCTAAGCTTGGTAATGGAGCAAAGATTACTGTTAAATATGATAACGGTAATACAAAAGAACTTTCATACAGCGACTTTGCAACAGAAGGCATAACAATGAAGATTGTTAAGGCTGACGGCACAACAGTAGTAGTTGACAGTGCTACAGACCAAACAGTTCTTACACCGGCTATGAACGGCGGTTTTGTTCAATTCTTCTATAACGGTACAAAGATTGGTACATCAACACCTTTGACAGTAAACAAGAAGACAGTAGGTTATTCATCAGACGCGAATATATATACACCATCTGTTACGAAAGAATATGATGGTACAACAAAATTAGCGGAAAGTGATAAAGCTAAGGTTGAATTTAAGATTGATGAAAGCGATCTTGAAGCTGCAGATAATCTGAGCGGAAAGCTTGAAATTACCGGTGTTACATACAGCTATAACAACAAGAATGTAGCAATTGAAAAGGATATAGTAGCTTCAGAGACATCACAGGGTTCATTGGCTGTAAACGGTTCGACAGACGATGTAAATAAGTTCAATGCAAACTATACGCTTGCATCGCTTACGCCTAACACAACAGTTTATAATAGAGGATGTATCACAGCTAAGACACTTAACGTTACAACAATAACAGGTGTTCCGTCTGTAGAGGTTGGCGCAACAACAGGTCTTACAGGCACAGCAACACTTGCACTAAAGAACGAAAGTGCTACAGATACAAACTCAAATATTGTAAAGGGTGACGTTGTTACTCTTACATATAAGTATGAGTATAACGCAGCCGATGTAAATGCAGTGGGTACTCCGGATGTTACAATTACAACAACAGGCACAGAGGGTTCAACTCAGCTTGGTTTGTCAGGTACAGATGCCGGCAACTATACATTGGGTACATTGCCGACAACAAAGGGTACAGTAGTAAACAAGAAGCTTAATACAATCACAATCAACACAGCTCCAACTAAGGCAACATACACATATCCTGATACAAAGCTTGATTTGACAGGTATTAAGTTTGACCTTAACTATGAGGGAGCAACAACACCTACAACAATTGACCTTGCTCAGTTCATTACTGACGGCGGTATCATTACATTGACAGACGCTGATGGTGTTCAGCAGATAATAACAGCAGCTAATGCGACAGATACAATTAAGCTTGCTTACGGCGAGACAACATTGAACATTGCTTACGGCGGTAAGACTACAACTACAAAGGTTACAACAAACAAGAAGCCGATTAAGCTTTCAGAAATCACATTCGCCGCATCAAAGGTATACGGACAGGATGACGCAGCTGCAACAAAGACAGCTACACCTCCAACAGGAGCTATTGAAGCAGCCGATGCAGACGCAGTTCAGTTCACATTTGACGCAAAATTCGCAGATGAATCAGCGGGCGAAAACAAGAATGTTACAATTTCAAATGTTAAGCTTGTTAAGAAGGGCGAAGGTACAACTGATCCATCAGTTAACTACGTAATCGTTAAAGATAACGGCGATCCAATCGCAGAAACAGATACTACTACTATTGATACAGGTGTAATTTCACAGGGTGCACAGACAGCTCCTGCAAAACCTACTGTGAAGGTTGACTCTGCAACAAACAACATCATTGTTGAAGGTCCTTTGGGCGAGAATATTGAGTATTCTATTGACGGAGGTCAGACATGGCAGAGTGATGTAACATTCACTGGTCTTACAAAGGGTACAAATTACACAGTACAGGCAAGAGTTAAGGCAACAGCAGACGGCAACTATGCTCCATCAGAGCCTACGGCATCAGAACCTGTTACAACATTTAAATATCATGTAGCAATCTACAAGAAGAATGCTAAGGAAGGTTCAGAACCGGCATATGAGGTATACACAAATACTACATCTGCTGCATCAAAGGCTGACTTAAATGCACTTCTTCCGAAGAAGATTTCAAACCTGAAGGAATTCTACACAGATGCTCCGGCTACGATAAAGGTTGAGTATCCATATACACTTGCAGCTGAAAACGTATTATATTATACAACAAGCGGCGGCGGTGGCGGCGGTGGTGGTTCCGCAGTAACCATCACACTTGACAAGACAAGCGTTAGCGGTGAAGTTGGCAATTCAGAAAAGGTTACAGCTACTATAAAGGGTTCAACAGCAACTCCGAAATGGACATCTTCAAACGAAAAGGTTGCAACAGTTGACCAAAATGGTAATATCACATTTGTAGGCGAAGGTAAGGCAACAGTTAAGATTAACGTAAGCGGAACAGTTAAGAGTGTTGCTGTAACAGTAACGGCAGCTAAAGCTACACCGGTTCCGACAGTAGAGCCGACAGTAGAGCCGACAGATAAGCCGAGCGAGCCAGATACGCCGATAATTGATGTTAACTATACAAAGCCATACGCTTCAGGTTATGAGGATGATACATTCAGACCTGAAAACAAGATCACAAGAGCAGAGCTTGCTGCTATGATTGCAAGACTAAGCTACGGCGATGATCTTCCTGATGGTGCATACGTTTCATCATTCCCTGATATAGAGGCTGACGCATGGTTCAACAAGTATGTTGGTTACCTTGAGGATAAGAATGTTCTTAATGGTTATGAAGACGGTACATTCAGACCATATGATACAGTAACAAGAGGCGAAATCTCTACAGTAATCGCAAGAGCTCAGAGATACGAATTGATTCCGTACAGCGGTATATTCGCAGACGTTACAGATTCTGACTGGGCTAAGGATTATATCCAGACACTTGCATCACAGGGTATAATTTCCGGCTACGAGGACGGTACATTCGGTCCGTACTCACCGCTTTCAAGAGCAGAAGCAGTTACAATTATCAATAACGTTCTTGCTCCTTCAACACCGATTGTAACATTTACTCCGAACGATATAGCAGGTCACTGGGCTGAAGCTAATATCATTCTTGCAGTAAATGAAAGAATGCTTGGCGGTACATGGTCAGAGGATCTTAATCCGGTAGAAATTCCTACTCCGGAAGTAACAGAGCCTGCTGAAGAAGAAGCTCCTGCACCGGAAGCAACAGAAGCTCCTGCACCGGAAGCAACAGAAGCTCCTGCTGAGGAAGTAGTTCCTGAAGGTGAACTTGATCCAACAGTAAAGGATGAACCTGCTGTACCGGTAAATCCGGAAGCATAATGCTACATCAATAGTGTGTGCATTAGATTCTGAAAGAATTTAAGAATTTGTGATGACGCGGGGCGTTTTACCGCCCCGTGTTGTTGCATTTCCAATGGCATTGTTACGTGTTTGTAACAATGCTCTCGGAAATACAGCAACTTTTGTTTTACAAATTTTAAAAGTGGGGTGTGATATTTGTGAAAAAATTATCAGCGTTTTTTGTTATGCTTATGCTTGTATTTGCTGCGGGTATTTGCGTTCATGCGGCAGATTTTAATGTGACAAGCACAACGCTGCCTGCGGCTGAGGCGTATAAGAATTATAGCGCGCAGATTGAAATGGTCGGAGGCAATGACGGGTATACATTTGAATTTGTGTCAGGTATCAAGCCTGTCGGTCTGACTTTTAATTCAGACGGCAGCGTAACAGGTATTCCGACAACATCCGGTTTCTTTTCATTCATCAATGTAAAGATATCACATGTTGATGGTACAAGCCAGACTGTAAGATTCAGTATGCCTGTAACACCCAAAAAGGTGAAAGTAACAGTTTCAGCGCCTGATAATATCTATTATGACGGTAATCCGCATACTGCCAATGTAACGTATTATGATTATACAACAGGCGAGGAAATAGCGGATGCCACTTCAAAGGTTACATATGGAACAGATAATCTTACAGAGGCAGTAAACGCCGGAACATATTATATCAATGTATGGCCGCCGTCAGGATGTATGATTGAAGAACGTACAGGAAGTGATCATCTTGTAATCAACAAGCTTGCTGTTTCATCACTGACGGTTTCAGACAGAACTTTTGATTATGACGGACAGCCGCATGGTATAACAGACGCTGATGTAACAGTATCTCCGGCTGCGGCAGGCTATATTGTCGAATACAGAAAAGCCGGAGAATCAGAATATACAACCGATTTACCTGTTGCATCAGGTGTATACAGTGTAAGAGCACATACAACAAATCAGAATTACGAAACAATGTATGCCACAGCTACGCTTACTATAGTGGCGCAGGGTGTTAAATTTACAGTAACAAATACAACCGCAGAATATGACGGTAACGAACATGAAGTAACGGTAGCAAGTGATACTCCTGCGGCAGGTTATACTGTGTCATATACTGACGCAAACGGCAATCCTGTAGACGGAAAACCTATTAATGCAGGTACTTATAAGGTAGTAATTACTCTCACAAATCCTGACGCATATACAATAGGCGATATATCAGCAGATACGCTTACGATTACGCCCAAAACAGTTGAGTTTACTGTTGACAGTGATACATGGAGCTATGATAATACAGCGCATACGCCTGTTATAACGACTAATCCGACTATTGACAGCAGCTTATATACCGTTACATATAATAAGCAGGGCGAAACACAGGAGCTTACCGGTATTAAAGACGTTGGCACATATGATATAGTTATCACTCTTACGGACAGCAATAACTATAAAATAGCAGATACCTCGTCCAAGACAATAACCGTAACAGCGCAGACTGTTAATTTTACTGTAACTGATAATACGTATACATATAACGGCAGCGGACACACTGCAACAGTTACACCCGATGCAGAAGGTGTGGATTATAGCGTAACATATACAAATTCAAAGGGCGTTGCAGTGGCAAGCCCGACAGATGCGGGTACTTACACGATAGGCATTACCTTTGATAATCCAAACGCATATTCTTTGGGTACAATAACACCCAATACACTTATAATCAATCCGCAGACGGTAGGATTTACGGTAAGTGACAACGAAACGCAATATGACGGAAACTCACATCAGGCAACAGTAACTCCAAACATTACCATTTCGTCTGATGCGTATACAGTAAAATACAAGGACAGCAAGGGAAATCTGACAGAAAGCGTAACAGATGCAGGTGTATATGATATTGTAATCACTGTTTCAGACAGCAATTATGTGATTGACAGCAGTTTCAGCGGTACAATGACTATTACTTCGGTGGTTTCACTGAATATCGGTAACTCACCTGCGGCGATGATTTATAAGGACAGCTCTCATGCAGATGATACAGCATGGCAGGCGGCGGCTTTGAATGAGCTTACAACAGACCAAAAATTTACAACATATGTACCGTCGGGCTGCAGCGCGGGTATTACTTATAATCTGATAAATAATATTGATGTAGACGGTGACAAAAACACCGTTATTGTAAAAAGTCTGGACGCATTTTCAGACCCTGGTCTGTCCACAAACGGCACTACCGTTTCCGGCGGTACACCTGTTCCGGTGGATGGCGTTGAAGGCTTGTACAAGGTTACTTACACATATGAAGACCAGTCATATGAGCGTTATGTTGCTGTAGTCGGCAGAATAGGTGACGTAAACGGTGACGGAAACGTCAATGCTGTAGATGCAAATTATCTTGACAACAAGAATGCAGATACAAATGGAGTGACAGAGGCACGTGTACATGATGTAAACAAGGACGGCAAGATAGACGGAAGTGATGCGTCAGCTATACGCAATCGTTTCAGAACAAAGCTTGTAGGATATTATCCATGGATAAATAATTGACAGTAATATATAAAAAGTGAGGTAGTAAAGGGGTAGAGTAATATGAGAACAAAATTAATTTCGCTGATATTAGCGGTATCAATAATTTCTACAGGAGTCAGTGTTTCTGCGTCTTCAGGAAGTCTGATGTCTATTTTTAATACCCAATTACTATTTGATAATTTTAAATCAAATGAAGATGAACAGAATAATTCTTCTGAAGATAAAGTCCAGACAGATGTAACGGAAACCTCTCAAGAAAATATAAATACACAAGATACATCTGAGGAGGAGAAGGCGGCAGAAGAATCTGCAAAAGAAATGCAGACGGAAGCAGAAGTCACTTCTGCACCGGAAACATCATCTGCACCAGAAACATCATCTACACCCGAAACAGCAGAACCGAAGAAAACAGCTGTTCCGGAAACACCGGAACCAACAGCAACAGCAGAAGTTACAGTATCGCCTGAGGTTGAAACCACATCAGAACCTGATGAAAGCGAAGAAACCGGATCGGTATCAGAATCTAAATCACACAGCAGTAAAAAATTAATACCGTTATATAATTATCCGGCTTTTGTTCCTGCTGATTCCGTAAATACAGAATCAGAATTGTCTGGGTTATCAATAGAAACAGCTGAAATTTTTACTAAGATGCTCAATGATGGAGATGTAAAAACAATGGAGGAGCCAACAGAAGCACCGACAGCAGCTCCTGTTGCAGAACCGACACAAGAACCGACAGCAGCTCCTGTTGCAGAACCGACACAAGAACCGACAGCAACTCCTGCCGCAGCGTCTACA
>CAMCPC010000050.1 GCA_945876665.1 uncultured Oscillospiraceae bacterium | reverse complement strand
CCCAGTTCGTTCCCGCGAGGAATTTGAACAAGCCAACCTTGCCCATTGCCGGTATTCCGTTCGCAAACAGAAATACGCATATCAGCAGTACCGCAAGGATAGATGTGAGGGCGCATATGAAGAATACGCCGCTCATTATCTTCTCTGTGTATTTTTTCATGCTATTTCACTCCAGGTTGTCTTTACGCCAGTGAAGATATCCTTTACATTTTCGCTTGTGATGTTTTCAATCGGGTTTGCAGGGTTTACAATGATTGCTATACCGTCAAGTGCGATAGCTGTTGCTGTAAGTGTTTCCTTTTCGCTGTCCTTAAGATCTCTTGATGCCATACCTATATCGCATGTGCCTTCGATTGCGCCTGTCATACCTGCTGTTGAATCACTTGTCTGAAGCTCGATTTCTGCATTTGTGTTTACCGCAAGGTATGCTTCCTTAAGCTTTTCCATTACAGGTGATACTGATGATGAACCTGCAACAACAATCTTACCTGCCGGCTTTGTGCCTGCATAAGGTGCTGCATTGTCATCTACCTTTATATATCCGTTTGACACAATTTCCTGACCGTCTGCTGAAAGAATAAAATCAATGAAGTCCTGTGCAACGTCTGAAATTTCTGCCTTTGTTGCGATATTGAAAGGTCTTGCAACCTTGTATGTACCGTTCTTGATGTTTTCTGCTGTTGCCTCAACACCGTCAATGTCAACTGCCTTTACGCTTGATGAAAGTGAGCCAAGTGAAACATAACCGATACCATATTCATCGCCCGACACGTTTGTAAGCATAACGTCTGTCTTATTTGCGATAACTGCCTCTGATGTTGTCTTGTCAACCTTTGTACCGTCAGCGCCCTTTTCCTCGATACCCATAAGCTCGATGAATGCGCCTCTTGTACCGCTGCCGTTTTCTCTTGAAACTACTGTGATTTCACTATCAGCGTTAAACTTTGAAGCTGATGTGCTGCTGTCTGATGATGTGCTTGATGTTGTAGCTGTTTCTCCGCAGCCTGCAAGCGCAGCCGCTGCCATAATTCCTGTTAATAAACCTGCAATTAAATTTCTTGTTTTCATTTTTTTCATTTCTCCTTTTCTTAACTTGCAGATTCATTATATTACCCGAATGTAAAATCTACTATCTTAAAAAGCTTAAAAGAATGTAAAAAAAACAGCGCATTTGTAAAATCCGCCTTAATTTTGTAAGATATATTTTAAACATAAAGCAAGAGGAGGCGTCACGCCTCCTCCGGAATTTCTATTTTGATGAATATCTATGCACACACAGCTTAACCGAGTCGCTCATTATCTTTGCAGTCTTTTCAACCGGCATATTTATATTCCCTGCCGCCCAGTCCTCTATAACCGAAACATATCCACCTATGAACATTCTTAAATTCATTTCAAATTCGTCCCTGTCCTTTATGTACGGCAGAATAACCTCATCGGAAAGGCACTTTTCAATGACAATATCACGCAGCTTTTTCAGAAATTTATTTGCGCCCTCCGTATTCAGGAGCATTTTATACATTTCCGCATCCTTTCTGATAAACGCAATAACATGCATCATAGCAGGATAAGGGTCCGATAGAGCATTTCTGAAATCACGCTTGTTCAGTGAGCTGGTAAGCTCATTTATAATATCAGACTGTATCTTCTCCCTGACATCATCAGCGGACTTGAAATGCGCATAAAATGTGCTTCTGTTCAGATCAGCTGTATTTACAATATCCGTAACGGTAATACGGCTTCTTCCCTTCTTCTGCATAAGCTCGACATAGGCGCGTATTATCGCCTTTTCGGAACGTGTAAAATTTCTATATGTCTTCTTCTTTTTTTCTTCCATGTTTCGTCCTCACTCTCTTTACCGTAACCAATCCTGCACCTATAAACATCAATGCAGTCAAGCATATTAAAACCGGGACTGCAACGGGTATCTTCTTATATAATATCACAAATTCACACGGCGCGCCCACTTCAAATACAGCATAGCTTCCGTCAATTTTACAATCGAGCAACGTCCATTTTCCGTTTTCCTGCACGGCTATTTTCGCCGCCTTTTTCTTTTCGTCACGGATATGAACCTTTATAATGTCGTAGGCGCTTTTGTTAAGTGTAAAAGAATAGGCTTTACCTTTTTTATAGCCGTCAAATTCATGTTCTGCGTCCTCCTCACGAACAGATACAGTTGTCCCCTCATCAAATACGCTTTCCACAAGCAAAAGCGCAGGTGTTTCTCCTGTGGAAATTGTTGTGGTCGCCTTATGATATTCCGCCGTGAAAGTTGTGTGTCGGATAATAGGACTGTGTACATCCTTATCCCACACAGGCACATCTGCACCATTTGCCGTAAGCCTCGGAATATCGCTTTGAGCAATTACAGTTCCGTAATCCACCGTCATAGCCTTAAGCTCTTTGCCATTATCCATAAACCTTACATTGAAATGAAATTTTGCCATTTCTGCCGATTTGGATTGCAGCAGCGCGCCTATATTTTCCGCATTATTCTGCGCAAGAGATTTTATCTGCGGCATATATAAATCATCTGATGCCATATAAAAAGCATCCTCTGCAAGTCCGTGCATTCCTGACGGGAATCCCCCGTCAGACGATGCTATTTCAGATGGCTTCACAGCCTCCGCCTTGCCCTCAAGATTAACACCGCTTATACCCGAAAGTCCCTCGTCAATAAAATATGTATTCCCTACATTTCCTGTGATAAATCCGGCTATAGCGCCCGACTTGTCTTTTTTTCCGTCCAGACGCGGAAGCGCGTATGAATTGCTTATATCCTTGCCGCTGCCTGCGATACCGCCAAGGTATGTGTTCGCTGCAATATCATTGATTGCAATACAATTTGCAATATCTCCGCCGCTCAGCCCTGCTATACCGCCTGCATAGCTTCCGTCCGTCACTTCTGTTTCACCTGTTGCCAGAGAATTTTTTATATTTCCTATATCACTCTTACCACACACGCCTCCGGCATAATTAGTCTTTGCGGCAATATTGCCGCAGCTTATGCAGGAATCAATAACTGCTTTCAGAACAGAGTCAGAATCAACCTTTGTGCCGTCCGGCAGAGTAATGCTTTCACCCGTACGCACAGCAGACTCAAATCCTGTGCTTCCCGCTATTCCGCCTGCCATTTCAGTTCCCTTCACGTTTCCGTTGTTTATGCTGTACTTTATAAGAGCCGTATCAGCATTTTCTCCGCCTATCAGACGCAAAAGTGAAATATCGGTGCTTTTAAGGTCGCTTATAGCAGTTTTTTTATCCTCCTCCGCATATGCTGTGGTAAACAGCATATCCTTTATACTTCCGACAATGGACGGCTCAACGTCATAGTCACTCTCCAGCGCATCGTCAGGCACAGCCTCATAGCCGCCCGATGTGTCCTCATCAGCGCCGCCAAACAAAGGAGGCAGCGTCCTTGATGGATTTATCGTGGGAAGTGTAGGAATTATCGGTTTGTTCGTTGCGATTATATCACCTGCACTGCCTGCAAGCTTTCCGATTGCGTCAGCCATTTTCTCAAGTGAGCTTTTCAGCTCCTTCAGCTCATTGCTTGAATTTACAATAACATTATCAAGCTCTTCCATAAGATCTGCCGCTTCGCCGCTTACATTTCTAAGCTGTCTTATAAGCGTGTTAAGATTAGTATGGGTATAGTCAAGCTTGTCTGTAACCTTGTCAATATCCTCCTCCATACCGTCAAGACGCTTTGATAAATTATTCTTTATCTCATCAACATCATTCTCGCCCTTGTCTATAGCATCGTTAAGCTCATCAAGTGTATCGCTTATTTCCTTACCCTTGCCGTCAAATTCGTCAAGGAAATCGTCCACAGCTTCAAGTGTTGTATTAAGTGAATCATTTGTATTCTTAAGGGAATCCTTAACCTCTGAAATATCGTTACTTCCCTTATCAATAGCATCCCTGATTGAGCCCGACACATTATTGCCCGAAGCGTTATTTACAGCATTCGTTATGCTGTTCATCATATTTGTTGCAGCATCAGTAAGGTTATCAAGCCTTGATGCAGTGCCGGAGGTGTCTACTCCGAGCAGTGACATGAGCGATGAAAGGTCACCGCTGCCGCCGAGCAGCTGCAATCCGTATTCAAGAATTTTTGACCTTGCAGAATTTATATCATTCTTAAGTATATCTGCCTGTTTCTCTACCGCCGCCTTTGCGCTCTCATATGAAAGTTCAATGTCCGTATACGGCTCAAAGCGTCCCGCTATACCGCCGATGCTTCTTCTGCCCTTTACCTCTCCGTTATTAACACATTCACGTATCTCGCCGCTCTGTTTTCCGCATATACCTCCGACATTGTCACCGAAGCTTTCTCCGCCAACAGGTCCGTCATTTGTACATATAACCACAGCGCCCTCGTTATTGCCGCTTATACCGCCGATATCAGTTGTGTTTTCATCGGCATCGGGACAGATTGAGCCTGTGTTTTTACTCATCTTTATTCTGCCCTCGTTATAACCGGCAAGTCCGCCTGTTTCTCTGTCGCCGTTTACAGAGGCATTATTTGTACAGCCGTCTATTACGCCTGTCATCGCGTTATAGCCCGCTATACCTCCTACCTGCTTCTGACCGCTGATTTTTCCGGAAAAGGAGCAGTTCATGATTTTTCCCGCATTATAACCCGCTATACCGCCTGCCACTTCTGCGCCTTCATCTGTATTGTCAAGCTTAATATCAGATTTTTTAAGAATAGCTGAAGCGCGCTGTCTGAATACCGACTCCGTATCCGCAGCGCCGGATACCCTCACATCTCCTGTTATATTAAGATCCTTAATCTGCGCGTCCTTTGTCACAGAGGCAAACAACCCCTTATCGGAGCCGTCAAAGGACAGCTTAAGGTTAGTTATACTGTGTCCGCCGCCCTCAAATATGCCGCAGAACACCTCGGCGCTTTTTATTTCAACTCCGCTAAGATCAATATCGTTCTGCAATACAAACTTTTTATTCTTTGAATATTCGTCAAATACGCATTTCTCCGTAAATACCGCAAAGTCATTTACAGTGTATATTGAAACCACATCATCAGCGTTTACAATGCCCATAGGCAGAAGATTAAATGATATAACAACTGCTGTAAGAAAAGCGGCTGCTTTATTCCTGTTCTGTTTCATCTTTGCCCTCCTTTATAATTTCCTCCTTCACGTATTCTTCATCTTTGCCTGCCTCAAGCAAGGCATTGGCATTTCCAAGCTCCATTCTCGCGTTAACATCACCCTTGACAACACCATAGAACATACCGTCCACAAATCCCGATATGTTTCCTCTTATACGTCCGTTTACAATCATAACACCCGACATTTCACGCTTAGCCGCCTTATCAGCTTCCACAGCCTTCTTGCCAAATGCTGTCTTTTCGATAAATTTATCGCACAAAAGCACAATTTGCGGAAGCACCATCATTACTATAACAATTGATATAAGCGTTCCGCGTCCGAGCGCGGCTCCAAGCGCTGAGATTATCGCATTGGTAGATATCATGCCAATCAGAAATCCTGAAATAGTCAGAATAGATCCCGATGTAAGGATAGTTGGGAACGACTGATTAAGTGCCGCAGCCGCAGCTTCTTTTCTATCCATTGTTTCCTTAAGTGTCAGATATCTGTTCGTAAACACTATTGCGTAGTCAATTGTAGCGCCCATCTGTATTGAGCTTACGACAAGGTATGCTAAAAAGTACAGCCTTTGTGAAGCAAGGAATGGAATTGAGAAGTTAATCCATACACTTCCCTGTATTGCAAGCACAAGAATTACCGGCACACCGGCGCTGCGGAAGGTAACCATAAGTATCAGGAGCAATGCGAGCAATGTGATAATATTTATCTTGTTATTGTCACCACTGAATGAATCGCCCAAATCACGGCTGTTTACACTGTCACTGACAAGCAGACATTCATCATAATACCGTTCCACGTCCCCTCTTATATCCTTAAGCATCTGATATGCCTCGTCACTTTCCACATCGCACGTATATGTAAATACCATACGTGAATAATTATCACTTTCAAGCTGCTCCTTTGCGTCTATAAGAGTATCGTAAAGCTCGTTCAGGTCATTTGTCTGCTCCTCATCAAGATTTATAACACCAAGGTCCATTTTTTCATGTGTGTACAGGAATAAATCAATAATCGGCACCTCGTAATCATTTACATCACTGAATATTGCACTGTATTCATCATGCTCCGCCCCATATGCCTGAAACAGTAAAACACACAAGTCATAATCAATATCCATAAGCTTTGACATTTCTCTTGCGTTTATCCTGTCCGTAAGAATGTGGTCATCATCTATTTCCGTATTGGCAAGACCAAGCGCAGAATTTATATTGGGATTTTTCTCAATCAGTGAAATTACCTTTGCTTCCTTGTCATAATCTCCCGCCGGAACTATTACGGCAAGCTGATGGTCTGTTCCGAAAATTTCATTGACCTTCCTCTTTGCAACAGCGCTTTCCGTAGGCATCTCCATCTGCTGACTGCTTACATCAAATGCGTAGTCACTCATGCTTGAAAGTACCGCGCTTACTACAATTACCACTATAAATATGTATGGAACTACATGGCGCAGCTTAATCATAAGGTCGCACCACTTCTGAATGCTCGGCACAAAGGATTTATGTGTTGTTTTGTCAATCTTATCGGAAAACGCAAGCAACAGTCCGGGCATGATTAAGAATACTGTTAAAAGAGAGCATATTATACCCTTGCACAGTACAAGACCCATATCCATGCCGATTCTGAGCTGCATTACCATAAGTGCCGCAAGACCTGCAAGCGTTGTAAGACTTGATGAGCTGATTTCGATAATTGCCTTCGACAGCGCCGCAACAATAGCGTCATATGAATTTTTCGTAAGCTTTTCCTCGGCAAAACGGTGCGAAAGAATGATTGCATAGTCTATCGCCAATGCTAACTGCAGCACAACCGCAACAGAATTTGTAATAAATGAAATTTCTCCAAGCAGATAATTTGTACCCATATTCAGCAGCGCCGAAACGATGAATACTATAAGAAATATCGGTATTTCCATAAAGCTGCTCGAAGTGAACAGAAGTACCGCGATTATAATAAGGACTGCTATTGCAAGTATTACAGTCATTTCCTGCGCAAGCGTTTTTGAGCTGTCGTCTATGCTGTCGGAATACGCATAATAATCGTATCCCTCAAGCTGATTTTTTACGTTCTGAACTATTTCAAGCTCTCTGTCCAAATCATCACGCACATCAAGCGTAACTGTAAAAAGCGCGGCAGACTGCTTGTAGTGGTCTTCATCATCTTCAAATTCCACCTGCTTTACGCCGTCTACCTTTTCCATCTTTTCTTTGAGTTCCTCGGCAGTTTCCTTCGTCACGGTTGTTACCATTATGGTTTCTGTGTCATATGTAATAAATTCCTCATCCATAAGCGTGAGTCCACGCCTTGTTTCCGTATCATCCGGAAGATATGAGCTTATATCATTGTTTACTTTTACCTTTGGTATTGAAATAAGACACAACACAAGAACTGCGGCAAATATAAGGTAAAACGCTCGCCTTTTATCTACGATAAATGCAGCGATTTTCATCATTATGCCGCTGTTTTTTTCTTCACTGTCCAAAATTTTATTTTTGTTTATGCCGTTACTGTTCATGTCACACATCTCCGATTATTTGTTCTTATATTATTATAATTTCATACATCCTGTCCGTCAACCGTCATTTTTCACACAAATGTATAATTTCCAACACTTATTTTATTTTTATATATTCTTCAACAATTTTCTGGCATATACGCAAAAACACTTTTCAAATTAATATAAGATATATCTATTTCTGAACGAGGATAAAAAACCGGAGGAA
>CAMCPC010000049.1 GCA_945876665.1 uncultured Oscillospiraceae bacterium | reverse complement strand
AAGCGGACTGCGTTGGATGCGGTAAAGGGCATATCTATAAAATAGACACATATTACTGCAAAAAACACCTATATAAAACCGGAATCCTATTGTATAATATACGGTGTAAGGTAGCGAACTCAAAAACTCAATTACTGATGTAGTCCGAAGATTAGGAGAAAATAAAAATGAGAGCATGGGATGTATCAAATATACCTTTTCGGAGAGCGATTGGGCGATGTTTTTCGCCAAAGGACCATTGCCCGATTCTCTGCAAGAGCTGAACACGAAGGTTTGGCAGGAATGGTATCCGAAGGAGGGACAGTTATGAAGTTGCCATTGGAAGAATCCTTACCCTACCGCATACTGGCGTTGTTGGTACTGGCGGTGTTTTATGGAATTTATCTCATCAAACAGTGGAGGCAGAAGCGCAGCGGCATCCAAACCATGCAGATCGGACGCGGAAAGGACACGCAGACCCACACAGTGGAAACGCTGATGGGTATTGCTACCGTGGGAATTATCCCTGCGCAACTGCTATCTATCGTATTGGGGTGGAGTCATCTGCCTGCGAACGCCCGTTTTACCGGGTTCTGCGTTGGTTTAGTCGGCGATCTGATCTTTTTGATTTCCGTCCTCTGCATGAAGGACAGTTGGCGGGCCGGTATCCCTGATAGAGACAGAACAGAACTCGTAACTGACGGTATTTACGCTTACAGCCGCAATCCGGCTTTTTTGGGCTTTGATTTGCAATATATCGGCGTGCTGCTCATGTACTGTAACTTGCTGACAGGAATGTTCACTGTTTTTGCAATCGTAATGCTGCACATGCAGATCTTGCAGGAGGAGCACTATCTGACCACCGCATTTGGTACGGAATATCTTAATTACCGGCACCGGGTTTTCCGCTACATGGGGCGACGCAAAGGAAAAAAGAAATGACAAAGCGGAGGAGTAATTATGGAATTTATAAAATTAACGCATGAGAATTTAGAACAGGAGCACATCTGCTGTGCAATTTCAAGCAACAAAGACCCACAGGTGGCATCAAAAAAAATGTGGCTCAACGAGCGTTTGAATGAAGGACTTGTATTTTTAAAATCAGCGCAGAGAGGCAAATGCTTTATTGAGTATATCCCTGCCGAGTATGCGTGGGTACCGATTGAGGCAGACGGATATATGCACATTAACTGCTTTTGGGTGTCGGGGTCATTAAAAGGACACGGATACTCCAATGAATTGCTGAAGGCTTGTATGAATGATGCAAAGGAAAAGGGCAAAAAGGGAATCACTGTGATTTCCTCGCCGAAGAAAAAGCCGTTTCTGTCCGATCCCAAATATCTTGCATATAAAGGATTTAAAATCGCAGACACCGCAGAGCCATATTATACACTGCTATATCTGTCCTTTGACGAAAAGGCGGACATTCCAAAATTTAAGGAGCAGGCGAAAAAGCCGCATATTTCGGAGCAAGGTTTTGTTCTGTACTACACATCCGGTTGTCCGTATACCGCAAAATATGCTCCGCTTATTGAGGAGTGTGCAAGGCAAAAGGGAATCCAATTTAAAAGCGTACATATAGACAGCCGAGAAAAAGCTAAAAACGCTCCGGCAGTGTGGACGAATTACGCTCTTTTTTACAACGGTGAATATCTGACAAATGAAATATTAAGCGAAAAGAAATTTTTGGCACTGGTGGAGAGCTTGAAATAACAAGGAGGCTTCGGACTATGGATAAACGGCTTTATAAATCAAACGAGAACAGAATGATTGACGGTGTATGCGGCGGAATAGCGGAATATTTCAATATGGATCCGACGCTTGTTCGTTTAGGCTGTGGTGCTGTTTGCTTTGAAGGAAATATTGACTTTTACGGAAAGAGCGGTTTTACATATGCCGATAAATTCAGCATCCGTTATCATGGCTTGCCGGAGGGCGAAGATGCGTCGTTCTTTTTGTGTAAGGAATTGATTCCGGGATATTTGGATGGGATTACAGGCGAGTATGCAACACCGCAGGGATATTTTGTGGATGAAGCAGAGGCAGAAACATTCGATAAGGAGTTCCCGCCTAAGGAAAAATTGAAGCTTCCCGGTCAATTATTCTAAGAGTATCAATTAAAATGAATAAGAGGATAAAAAATATATATAGAGAAAAAAAGTTAAATAATGCTTGACTCTATGGGTTGTTGTAATTGCCGTCATCGGGTAATATTGCGCTGGAGAAACGGCATTTACTCACTATAGGGCAAAATCAAGCTTCGGATTTACCTTATGAAGAAGCTGTGAAAAACCGCTTAAACATTGCGTTTAAACGGTTTTTTTTGTACAAAATTTTATTTACAAGGAAATCATGATATGGTATAATATACATGCGACACAGATGAATAATTTGAAAAGAGAAGCTGCGGCTTCTCTTTTTGAGTGCATCAAGTAGTTTGCACAGAGGATATATCACAGAAATTATACATTATTCTAAAAATTAAAATCCTTTCCCCTTTCACATAATTGTGTGTTTAAAATTATTAAATTCTTACAAAATACGAAAAATTAATATGAAATCTTTGACAAAATCATCATATTGTTATATAATTTGGTATATTGTAGCAGTAACTATCTGCTGCATAATCTACATTTAAACTTAATGAAAGCAGAAGACAAAATTAACGGACAATAAATAAAATCGGAAAGGAATTTTATTATGAATATTCAAAAAGAATTAAACGGAACAAACCTTACAATCAATCTTGAGGGCAGACTTGATACGACCACAGCTCCGCAGCTTGAGGCGGAACTGAAAAGTGATATAAGCGGGATAGAGAAACTTATATTTGACTTTGCAGACCTTGAATATCTTTCCTCTGCCGGACTCAGAGTGCTGCTTGCAGCTCAAAAAGTGATGAACAAGCAAGGTTCAATGGTAATAAAAAATGTTAATTCAACAATTATGGATATTTTTGAAGTGACGGGATTTTCGGGGATACTTACCATCGAATAATTAAAATTTCTATGAACAGGTGAAGAAAAGTGAAAACAACGGCTGTTGAAACGGTACATAAATCGAAAATTGAAAATATTCGCCAAATAAGCGGTCACGAATTATCATCTCATGCGTTTGCCTCGCTTTTTCTATGGCAGGAACGAATGGAATTGTCACTTTATCTCCAAGATGATTTTTTTGCTGTAAAAGGCGGAATATTCGGAAGAAATACTTGGTTTTTTCCCTGCGGCAGCGAGGATGCGTCATACACATTTATAAAAAACTGTATGAGCGACAAATCCTTCTCTATGGTCTATCTGCGTGAATGCGATGTTAAATGGCTGAAAGAAAGATTTCCGGATAAATGGGAGTTCAGACGTGTTGAGGAGTCGGATGAATACATATGTGATATTTCGGAGTATATCGCTCTGAACGGCGGAAAATTTTCTGAAATCAGACGGAATATCAGGAAAATTGACAGCTTGTATGACGTTTCGTTTGAGAAGATAACAGAGGAAAACTTTTCAGACGCATTATCCGTTGTGTCACAATGGGCATCGACGGAGCATAATACCGGCGATAAAAATCTGACAGATGATGATGTTTCGGAAACGGCGCTGCAACAAATGAACACATTGGATGTATCCGGAATAATTATGTATCTTGAAGGGATTCCCGTTTCCGTATTTGCCGGCTTTCCCCTTACAGAAGATACTCTTGATGTGCTTATCGGAAAATGTGTAAAAAACGCTCCGAGAGGCACTGTTTATTATGCGCTGAGAGAGTATTTGTCATTAAATAAGGATGAATTTGTATATTGCAATCACGAAGAGGATTTAGGAATACCCGGAATACGCAGAGTAAAAAACAGCCTTTGTCCCATAAGGAAAAATATCATATGGGAGGCAATACAAAAATGAGAAAAAAAGATTATTTTATTCCTAAAATGTATAGGCGGCTGCTTATACCATCACTGTTTTCGTCCCTCGGCTTTGCCTTTGCCGATATGGCGGATGCCTTTGTTCTTGGGCAGAGAATAGGAGAAACCGGACTTGCGGCGATAAGTATAGTATTGCCTGTATTTATGCTTATAAATATATTTATGGACGGCTTTGGGATAGGCGGAAGCATACGCTTTTCTCAGCTTTTAGGCGAAGGAAAAAGGGAGGACGCCGTAGGCTGCTTTAATCGTATATGGACAGTTGTGCTGTTTGTGGGAATAGCGTTGGGACTTTTGGCAAATTTGTTTGCCCCGCAGATATTATCACTGTTGGGCGCGAGAGAAAGTGATTCGGAATTGTATGCCGCCTGTGAAAGCTATATGCGGATAATTGCATTGGGTTCTCCTGCTTTAATGTTAAATATCGTATTTTCCAATTTCCTGAGAAATGACGATAACGCAGGACTTGCCGCCGTCGGGTTTCTGATAGGCAATGCAACGGATATTATACTAAATATTATTTTGGTGCTGTTTCTCGGCTTGGGAACTGCCGGAGCAGCACTTTCAACGGTAACAGGTTCGGTTGTTGCGATTTGCATATATCTGCCGGGTATTCTGACAAAGAAAGCAAATATTTTGAAGATACAAATAGTGAAACAGGATTTTAAAGAAATCGGATATTGCTTTAAAACAGGTTTTTCAACCTCTGTTCAGCATGTGTTCCAGTTTGTGTTTTTAATAATAATAAACAATCTGCTGATGAATTTAAGCGGAAAAGACGGCGTTGCGGTGTTTGATTTGGTATATAATGTTTCTTTCTTCATTATTTATCTGATTAACGGCGCGGCAGAGGCTGCGCAGCCGCTTGTCAGCACATTTTGCGGAGAAAACAGCGAGGAGGACTGCAAAACGGTTTTACGCCTTGTGAAGCGTTACGGTATAGCCATATGCACGCTCGTTTCAGCGTTGTTATTCATTTTTGCAAAGAATACTGCCGCTGCGTTCGGAATATCCGAAACGCTTGCGCCCCTTGCAGTTCATGCAATACGTATTTATTGTATCGGATTTGTGTTTGTGGTACTGAATATCATATATGAGCAGTATTATCAGGCAAAGGAAAATTTTCATGCTGCGTTTTTTATTTCCTTGATGAAAAGATTTGCTGTATTGATACCTTGTGCTCTCGTTTTATGCAGGTTGGGAATATATGCAGTATGGTTTATGTTCCCCGTTTCAGAATTTATATCTCTGACGCTGTTTTATCTATACAGACATATAAGGTATAAGAATGAAGCTCAGTTTGACAAAAGCCGTATTCTCAGAAGAACGGTTGAAAACCAAAATCAGGATTTAAGCAACCTGCTTACTGAAAGTCAGGCATTTTGCGAGCAGTGGAACGCTGACGTTCAGCAGCAATATTATGTTACTCTGATAATTGAGGAGCTTTGCACCACAATTATAAGAAACGCAATTAAAAACGATCCGTGCGGCAAAATAAGAATTACGCTGCTTGCTATGCCGGATGGAGATTTCAGGCTTAACGTACTCGATAATGCGGTAAAATTCAACCCCTTTTCGATACACAGCGTAAAAGACAGTGAAAGCAAGGATTTTGATTTTGATGAAATCAGTATAAATCTTGTGAAAAAGAAAGCAAAGAAATTTATGTATCGGCAGTGCAGCGGATTTAATTCGCTTGTTGTTCAGATATGAAGCCGGAGGATAGAAAATGAAAATGTCATTAAGAACAAAAGCAATATTTGTGATATTGGTATTTACACTCGTTTTATCGGTAAGTACCGTTTTGGTGAGCTATAACACGTATACAAAATCCTTTAACGAGCATTATGAAACTCTCGCGGCTTCGGTGGCTAAGTCAACGGCTTCGGTAGTTGACGTCGAACAGGTGAAAAAGGTAAAAGCAGAGGTTCTCGGTGTTTATTCACAGATTTGTGAAGAAAACGGCGGTGTACCCGATTATGAAGCCTTCAGCGATGATGACTGGGAAAATTATTATGAGCAGTTTGAATATATAACACAAATGCCGGAATATAAATCTCTTTTGGAGGTGCTTTCAAAGCTTCGCGAGGACAATAATGTTGTGTCACTCTATTTGGGATACAGCGATCTGGACACAATGAAGGATTTATATCTTGTTGATGCAAGTGCAGAGGGTGAAAGCTGTTATCCCGGTGACTGCGACGATATGAAGGAGGAGCATATTGCGCAGATGAAGCAGGGCAATTATGAATTTCCGGCTTTTATTACAAACTATGAAGAATACGGCTGGCTTTGTTCAGCATCCGCGCCCGTCATGGATAAAGACGGCAGCGTAATCGGCGTGGCACTGGTTGACATCTCTATGAATGAAATTATGGCGGACAGACGAAGCTTTCTTTACACTTTAGCGGCAATTACAATTATTATATCGCTTATAACTGTTTTGCTGGTATTTTTCCTTATGAACAGAGCAATGCTTAAACCTATCAATAAATTAAGCAAAGCGGCAAGTCTGTTTGTTTCATCTAAAAAGGATAATACAGAAACAGGTGAATCGGAAATCTCACGTCTTTACATAAAAACCGGAGAAGAGCTTGAAAAGCTGTCAGGCTCAATAAAACAGATGGAAAAAGATCTGAATACATATATCGGAGAGCTTACAAGCATAACTGCGGAAAAAGAAAGAATTGGTGCGGAGCTTGACGTTGCAAAGCATATTCAGTCCTCAATGCTTCCATGTATATTTCCGGCATTTCCGGATCGCATGGAGTTTGATATTTATGCGTCAATGACTACGGCGAAGGAAGTCGGCGGAGATTTTTATGACTTTTTCATGGTAGATGAAAGACATCTTGCCATTGTCATGGCGGATGTGTCGGGTAAAGGTGTTCCCGCGGCACTCTTTATGGTTATTGCAAAAACACTCATCAAGGACCATACTCAGGAGGACAGAGATTTGGGTAAGGTATTTACTGAGGTTAATAACCTTCTGTGCGAGTCAAACAGCGAAGGTCTTTTTGTAACAGCCTTTGAGGGTGTACTCGATTTGGCTACGGGTGAATTTAACTTTGTGAATGCAGGACATGAAATCCCATATATCTGTAAAAAGAATGAAGGATTTAAGCCATATAAAATAAAAGCAGGCTTTGTGCTTGCAGGTATGGAGGATATGAAATACAAAGCAGGCTGTTTAACTCTCGAAGAAGGCGATAAGATATTCCAGTATACCGATGGTGTTACGGAGGCAACCAACGCAGCAAATGAGCTTTACGGAAGTGAAAGGCTGAATAATATTCTTAACTTAAATACAGATAAAACTCCCTTTGAAATATTGCAGGCAGTTAAAGGTGATATTGACAGGTTTGTGGGTGAAGCTGACCAGTTTGACGATATTACAATGCTTTGTCTTGAGTTCAAATCGAAAATGGCTGCAGATGAGCTGAAATCCGGATGCGTGGAAATAACTGTTGACGCAGTCACAGAAAATATATCCGCCGTCACAGAACTTGTCAATAATATTCTCGAAGAAAACGGCTGCGGAATAAAGGCTAAAACACAGATTGATATTGCTGTTGATGAAATTGTCGGAAATATTGCAAATTACGCATATGTGCCTGACGCCGGCAAGGTGACTGTTCGCGCTGATGTGGATGAAAAATGCGCAGTATTAACCTTCATAGACAACGGCATACCATATAATCCCATTGAAAATCTTGATCCCGATACGACTCTTTCGGCGGAGGAGAGGCAAATAGGCGGTCTTGGAATATTCATGGTAAAAAAGACAATGGATGAGGTGAGCTACGAGTATAGGGACGGTCAGAACATTTTCACAATTAAGAAGAATATTATATGTTGACAATTGTGTAAAAAGCCGATAAAATAATATTGAGAATTAATTTTAGCGGAGGGCAAACGGATGGATTATTTTATTTCAGATGATTATAAGGTCTATAATTCGATTCCCTGCGGCATTGTGATATTTAATGCAGATTATAATTATGAGATACT
>CAMCPC010000048.1 GCA_945876665.1 uncultured Oscillospiraceae bacterium | reverse complement strand
TGTGACGATAGAGCGGTTTGCCTTTTAACAGTATCGTTTTATGTGTTATTCTGCTGTCCTCATCAAAAGAAATTTTTTCAGTACAAATAAAAAGTATTGACAAAGCTAAAAACATATGATACACTATATGCAAACGATTGCACAAGCATGATAGCTATGCTTGTGCAAAAAATACCTTGTTTATGCAAACGATTGCGCAAAGGGGTGAGTAATATTCATAAGACAACATTAAAGGATGTTGCGACAGCTGCGGGAGTTTCTGTTTCAACTGTATCAAGGGTACTTTCGGGCAGTGCGTCAATTTCAGAAGAAACGTGTGAGCGGGTCAGAGCGGAGGCAAAGCGCCTCAATTATACGCTTAATTCTGCTGCCAGAAGCTTACGCTGTGACAGAACGCATTCAATCGGTGTGGTATTTCCTGATATTTCGGGCGAATTTTATGCAATCTGTGCTTCGGCGATACTTAAATATGCCCGCAAAAAAGATTATGCGGTTCTGTTTACTGAAAGCGGACGCAACACAGTTGCCGAGGAAAAGGCTGTTCGAGCATTGATGGAGCGCGGCGTGGACGGAATTCTTTTCATAGGCGATAACACTCACGATGAGATTGTGATTAGGACTTTAGCAAATGAAGTTCCTATAGTTACGGGGGACAGACACATCGAAGGAATTCCATCGGTGACATATAATAACCGTGAGACAATATATGCTGTGACGGAGAAACTCTACGAATCAGGCTGCCGTTCCTTTGTTTATGTCGGCGAGCCGACTGACGGACAGGATAATCTGAAAATGCGTAATTTGGGATTTATTGATTTTATATCATCACATAGTGATGTACAGGCTGAATCCATTTTTGACAGCCGCTTTCATGACGATAAATTGAAGGCAGGCTCCGAGCTGTTTATTGAAAAGATTAAAGCAATTTCGCCGGATGCAATTATTACTTCCAATGATTTAATTGCCATCGGTATAATCAGCGCGGCACATAAGGCAGGTATAAATATTCCGTCGGATATGTCAGTGACAGGATTTGACGATTTGCGCGCCTCTGCCTACATCATACCATCACTTTCGACAATACGTCAGGATATTACAAAGCTTGCAAAGCTGTGTGTTTCTATGGTTGATGATGCGATCAACCAAAAGCCGGTGCAGAATGCTGTTATTATGCAAGAGATAATTTCGCGTGAATCAGCAGCGCTTGCTTAAAGTCACACAAATGAGCGATATAAATGAAAAAGAAAAACTATATAAATAAATATATGAGGAGGAAAACAAAATGTATATTGCAGACGAAAACAGATACGAAAACATGAAGTACAACAGGTGCGGAAGAAGCGGACTTTTGCTTTCAGCATTTTCGTTGGGACTATGGCACAACTTCGGCAGCGGTGACAATTACGATAACATGGTTGATATGCTGACTACAGCGTTTGACCTTGGTATAACGCATTTCGATCTTGCCAACAATTACGGTCCGTATCCCGGCAGCGCAGAGGAGAACTTCGGCAAGATTATGAAAAATGAGCTTGCTCCGTACCGTGATGAGCTTATCATATCGACAAAGGCAGGCTACGGCATGTGGGAAGGTCCTTACGGCGACCACGGTTCAAGAAAGTACCTTATTGCAAGCCTTGACCAGAGCTTGAAGCGCATGGGACTTGAATATGTGGACATTTTTTATCACCATCGTCCCGATCCGGAAACTCCTATGGAGGAAACGGCAGCTGCGCTTGACCAGATCGTAAGAAGCGGTAAGGCGCTGTATGTCGGAGTATCTAACTACAGTGCTGAACAGACAAAGAAAATGTCTGAAATAATGAAGTCGCTTGGCACACCGCTTTTGATTCATCAGCCGAGATACAATATGTTTGAACGTTGGATAGAAGATGGCTTGCAGGATGTGCTTGCGGAAGAAGGTATAGGTTCAATCTCATTCTGTCCTCTTGCACAGGGTATGCTTACAAACAAGTACATTCATGGTATTCCTGCCGATTCAAGAGCAGCAAAAAGCTCACCGTTCCTGACAAAAGAGGGTATTACATCCGACAAAATTGAAAAAATCATAAAGCTTAATGCGATTGCTGAGAACAGAGGTCAGTCGCTTGCTCAGATGGCCTGCGCATGGAATTTGAGAGGAGGCAAGCTGACAAGTGTGCTTTTGGGCGCATCAAAAGCATCACAGATTGTCGAAAATGTAGGCACACTTAAAAAACTTGATTTTACTCCGGACGAACTTGCGGCGATAGACGATGTTTTGGCGGAATGATATTTATGTCAAACCAAAATGGAAAAAGAAAAGCAGCGGCTATTCGCTGTGCGCGAATTGTGCGTCGTGATAAAAAAGGTATAGTACAGCCACTTGTGCATAAAACTTGATTTTAGCGAGCGTTTATGATACAATATAATTTAAGGTATATTTGATCATACATTGTCTAAAAAGAGGTGTTTTATTTGGAGGAAGAAAAAAATATAACATTTATGTCAAGATGGAAAAGTGTTACGATTGACGTTGGCACAATTCTTTATGTCCTCATGGATAGAAATACTGCTGAGATACATGTTGCCGGAGGCGAGGTATATAAAACGAGAAAAACCTATGTGGAGCTTGAGCCTGAGCTGGGCGAAAATTTTATAAATGTACGCCGCGGGTGTATGGTGTCTGTAATGGCGATACACGACGTTACAAAAAAAATAAATCTTATCAACGGTGAGACTCTGCCATACACGGCACGAAAGAAAAAAGACATCATTAAGCAGATGTATTCACAGCAACGTAAAATTATCGATAGCTTTACTAAGGAGGATACCCCGTCAACACCGGAGGAATACCGTGAGTATTACAGCAGCTTTGAGCGTATACCGTTTGCGTTCGCTGATATTGAGATGATATTCGATGAGGAAAGACACGCAGTGGACTGGATATTCAGATACGGCAATTCTGCACTGTCAGAGCTTGAAATGGTACCGATAGAGCAGCTTATCGGAAACACTTTTGGCAGCTTGTTCAAGAATATGGATTCTAAGTGGTTGAGGAGCTATGAGCGCGCGGCGCTTTTCGGTGAAAAGCTGGAGATGATCGACTACAGCCCCGAAATAGACAAATATTTGAAAGTGATATGTTTTCCAACATTCAGAGGTCATTGCGGGTGCATATTGTTTGATTTATCGGATATAAGGTTTACCAGAAACAGCACTGAAGCCGGAAATGCGCTGATGTACTATTTTCAAAATTCGCTGCATAACAACAGCTAAGATTTACAAATGAATAAAAAATGCCGCATATCGGCGTCTGTTCCATATGTTATGAACATGGAAAATGACGACGTATGCGGCTATTTTTCTGTTATGTCAACGACATTATGTAAACTAAATGTCGTTTCGTCACGGGTTTATGTCGTTTCGTCCCGCTTTAGGAATTTTTATCACCTTTTTATTGACAAAATTTCACACATAGCTTATAATGTATATTATGAAAAGGAAAATATTAAATTTTACGGTAATCCGGATTTTCCATATATTGTAATGTGGAAAGTACGGTTATATATAATACTTTCACAAGGAGGAATGTTAAATGAAAAAAAGAATTGTATCAGCGCTGACAGCGGTGACGCTCATAATCGGTGCAATGCCGATGCTGAATGTTACATATGCAGCGCAGGAGGTGGAGGAAACATTGTTTGATTCTGACACTATAAGCGCACTGCACCTTATGGATAGTAGTTATAATCATAACGGGTCAAGCGATATTTCAAATTCCATTGGCGGAAAATTCAATACAGAAATATCCAGCTCTCATGCTGTCGCAAAGTACACAACTTCAAACAATGGAAACTCTAAGCTTTATCCCATAAAAAACAATTATTACAAATCTAATGATATGAAAGTTGAAACGGCATGGGAATATAAAATCAAATGGACTCCGAACGATAAGGAAGATGAGATTTTAGAAGCGATTATAAACGACAGCAACACCGTGCAAATCGGTGCACGATTTGAAGGATATCGTGATACACAGGGCGGTAGGAATGCCGGACTTCCGTGGATGAAGGTTGGTCAGGTGCTGACGGATTCCTCGGAGAGAACCTCTGAGACAACAATGGATGATGATGTCGAAAAGTGCAAATATCATAATTTATCGGTAGACTGGATGAGTTTAAAATCCAATTATAATTATTTTATTCTGTATATCGGCGGAACTACGGGCTGCACCGGTGTTGGCAAGAACAGAAACTATGCAAGTTTGCAAAATCCGGAAATATTTTTGCGTGATACGACATTACCTAAAGTCAAGAGTATCGAAGTTTTGAATAATGATCAGGGGAATAAGGATTTTGTATGCGGTGATAAAATGCGTGTGGAGGTCATCTTTAACGAGCCTATCCGTGTAAAGGATTATACAAAAGCATTTAATATGACAGCCTCCGGCGTTGATAATTTTAAACCTGTTTCATACAGTGACGAAACTGCGTCTGTGATATTTGAAACTACTATAAAAGATGATGCTCACCAGATGATTGCAAAGGGTGATATGAGTGTAAGTCTGAATATAGTTAACACACGGATTACCGACCTTGCCGGCAATCAGATGAGTGAAACAACAAAAAGCTCAAAAGATGAAGTTGCAGTTGTAAGCGGACTTGTACCGCGTATAAACAAAATTGAATATGTCAGTGCCAAGATAGCTAAAGACGGAAATTATGAAAGCACAAATTCATTGCAGGGAAAAATAAAGGCGGGCGACCTGCTCTATTTTGATGTGTATTTCAATCAGTCTCTCAAGAGATTTGAAGGTACTACTGCTTCAACCTTTAACGTAAAAGTCGGTTCTCAGACCTGCAAGGCGAATCTCGATTCCGTTTATAAATCAACAACGTGTGTAGCAGAGAAAAGTGAAGGAAATGAAGAATTTGCAATCCCGACAGATACAGAATTTGACCGTCTGCGTTTTTGCATAAAAGTGCCCGAGGACGCGCAGAGCGGTGATGAAATATATATAGACGCGTCAAAAAGCGACGAAAAATGGTCAATATCCGATAATGCGGATTTGTTTAATTCAATCAAGGGTAATATTATCCTGACAAACAAAGACAAGATGAAGAACATCGACGCTGTAACAACTATTGTTGCTGACGGTGAACGCATACTTCCGAAGATATATGTTGATGCAGAGGCGCCGGAGATTACATTGACAGACGCATCGGGAAATGCTGCGAATGTATATACGAGCTCTGATGCGGCTGCAAGCGATAGCGCAACAAAAGCCAATTCATATACTGTTTACTTCAAGTCAGATGAAGAGGTCAGCGGAAGCGTGGAAGCATCTCTGAAGTATGCACCCAAAGATAATTTAGATAATATAACAACTGCGGCCACTATTACACAGGGCGCATACACCGGTAACGAGCCTGTGTCGGGAATGTATGCAGAGTTTAAGATACCTAACGGCATAGACTCTAAAAGTTATGACATCTATATAGAAACAACTGCTATGGATTTCATATACAATAAGGGTACGCAGAAATTTTATCTTGCGGCGGATACAAAAGCTCCCACAGTAACCATTGAATCAGACTCAAACGTAGAAAAAAGCAACGATATACAACATTGGTGGGAGTATGATTTTGATGTAGACGAAAATGCAAAAGTTTATTACAGATTCGGCAGCAAAGATGAATTTAAACACGTAGATTCAGGTAATGGCTATCTTGTAAATTCAACAGTGGTTGACAAAAACGTATCACTTTCGGCAACGATTGAGTATTATGCCGAGGACGATATGGGCAACAAGTCCAATACCGGTACGTCACATTTTTATATAGCTAATGAAAAGGCAACATGTCAGCCTGTTGATGAAGGTAAGGTCAGCGAATATCTGCCGTCAAGAGATATTGAATTTACCGGATTTGAACCTTCTTCGGGCAATGTACATGACTACTTAGTGTACAAAATCATAACAGGTGAAAATACAGAGGAAAATACAAGTGGATATAATGTTATAGAGTATACAAGCGAAAATGAGGATGAAACATTATCTATTCCGGCAAATGAACTGTCTGACGGCTGTATCATTAAATACAGAAGAATCAGAACGGAGGGCGAATGTAACCTTAATATACCTACGCCGGAATTCTATCTGATATACCATTGTGATGATTTTCCGCCTGATATGGCAAAAGAGTTGACAGAAAACTCATCGGGAAATGTAGCTTTTGCAAAAATATCGGCGCCGGATCCGAACGGAAGCCATCCGAATAACATAACGAAAATGGAAATAAGCATAGCGGGTAAGACGGTTGATAAAACGGTTGACGTGACAGACAGATATGTACACAACGGCAAGGTGACTGCGAATATTTCATTTGATGATATGCCTGATTCGCTCAAGCTGCCGTCGGGCGAGTACACAATGGATGTAACTCTTACCGATGCAAATGGGCATACAGGCACATATAATGTATTTACAAATGAAAGCATTATTATAGACGCTCCCGAAATAAAGGATATAAATATAATCGGTCAGAACAACGCTGATCCGTTTGCTGACGGTGTAAACGTATATGCTGAGGGCAATTCGGTACAGGATGAAATTGCAGTAACCGCAGATGCGATAGACGCGCTTGCAGAAAGCGGCGCAGAGAATATTTTTGGCGGCAAATACAGCGCGCGTTTCAATCTGGCAATGCGTTACGAGGGAACAACATATCCTAAGCTGCATGAATCGGGCGAAATAGAATATACAATTTCGTCAGACGGCGGTGCAACATGGACAGCATATTCATCGGAGGGCATACAATCCACCGATACCGCTGTTATACAGCAGAATGACGACGGTGAGAGCTATGCAGTGTATGAAGTTTACATACCGCTTCCGGAAAATACATCCGGCGGAGTGGAAAGCTATCTTATAAGAGTGAGATGCGGTGCGAATCCGTATGTAAGCGATACACTTAAGGTTTCAACGGTAACCGATACAACGGCGCCTGTTGTATCATTATATGAAGCAGCAGTCGGAAGTGACGAAAAGGGCTGGAGTGAAGAATTGGATTACACAAACGATTATGTAAAGCTCCGGATGAATATTTCAGATGAAGGCTTCTATGACGGCGGTGTAACAACCTCTGTACAGACTGTCAGAAATACAGACGGAAATCTGGTGGATCCGGCTGATTATGTTGAAATCATAAATGGTGATACTAATTCTCCGGAAATAATCGTAAAAGAGGCGTGCAGCATTGAATTCAAAACAAGCGATGTATGGGGAAATGAAACAACAACGTCATATGAGTGCAATCTGATTGATGATATTGTTACAGGATATAATATATACAACGAAAATACGGACGTATATACATACGCATTATTGAAGAATATAAAGAGCTATGTTCTTTCTGCGGAGATTGAGGGAAGCACGGAAATCACCGACGCAGGACAGGCAAAATTTGAGGAGCTTATTGCTTCCCAAATTATATCAAAGCAGGATATCGCATCGATGAGCGGTGTAAGAAACGGCGACATCAATGCCGTATACAGAATGTACCAAAGACAGCTTGCAGACGCAAAGTATGATATACTATGCGGAATATATGACCGTAAAGGTAATTTACAGGTCTTTAAGGTTATGACTGTCGAAAATGAAACAACACCTATTGAGGTATCGCCGTTTACAAGCACAGTAACGGGAATGGGCAAAACAATTCACGCTGTTCAGAAGCTTGAATTTAATAAGCCTGTTGCGCAGCTTGGCGATGATATAGTCGAAGAAATTAAGGCAGGTACGGAAATAACAAGGTCAGACATAGATATGCACAGCATGGTATTCTCAACAACGCTTTATGCTGTACTTGACGAAACCACCGGCGGTGATGTATATGTCACAGACGCAATGGGACAGATTGAAAAGGTAAG
>CAMCPC010000047.1 GCA_945876665.1 uncultured Oscillospiraceae bacterium | reverse complement strand
CAAAATCCGCGTCAAGCGACACATTCCAATCATCAAGCGTCATATGTCTGTCTATGAACGATACACCGTTATATACAGCCGCATTAACCGCGCCTGTCGCAATACCTGTATACATCGGGTCGCCTGTGCCGAATTTGGCGGATATATTAAGCTCCTTTATGCGTATCGTGTGCCGGAAAAAGTGACCTGCTACATGAAATATGTCCTGTTTCAATTCCGTGTACACTTCTCTGACAAGGTTTATAAGTCCCCTTGTGTTTTTCTCTTTGCCGGAGGGTTCTTCCTCCTCCATTTCCTTTTCCTCTTTTTTTACCCTTTCCTCCGCAGGCAGTATCTTAAATTTCAGAAACAGGTATTTTACAATTATGCTCCCCTTGTTCCCCTCATCATTATACGAAAATTCAATGATGAAATCCGCCGGAATCAGAAATATCAGCATTATAACAGCCAGCACTATTAACACAACATATAAAGCTGTCATAATACTCCCTCCTGTTTATTGTTCTTCAGTGGTATTTTCTATACTGCTTTGGGCAGCATCCTCTTTTTGCTGCGCTTCGCTTTCCTCACTTATTTCAAGCTGCAAGCCCTGAGCCGTATCAAGGTTAAGACTGCTCAGATCAAGCGGCGGCAAATCCTTTGGATTTTTCAAGCCGAAGCAGCGCAGAAAATTCTCCGTTGTAACATATAGTATAGGTTTTCCAGGCGCGTCAAGTCTGCCCTTTTCCTCTATAAGACCTCTCTCGTACAGTCTGTTCACACAGCCGTCGCTGTTTACTCCGCGTATATGCTCAATCTGTCCGCGCGTTATAGGCTGCTTATATGCTATTATCGCAAGAGCCTCCATTGCCGCGTTTGAAAGCGGCTGTTTTCTCTGCTCTCCTAATATTTCCTGTATGTAGTTATAATATTCAGGTCTTGAACAAATCTGATACCCTTCCATTATCTCTATAATATTAAAGCCGCGGTGGTCACGTTCATATTCTTCCTTTAATTCCCGAACTGCGGTGTTTACCGTTTCAATGTCAGTTTCCAGTACCACTGCAAGTTTCGATGCCTTTACGGGTTCTCCTGCCGCAAAAAGTATTCCTTCTATAGCGTATTTTATATTAGCCATTATTCCTTCTCCGTAGTTAAAATAAAGTCCTTTGTTCCCTCGTCATAATTCGCATACAGCTTACCCAGCTTTACCATTTCAAGCACCGCAAGAAAGGTTGCTATCATTTCCGGTTTTGAGTCCTCCGGTCTGAAAAGCGTTTCAAACTGTACACGCTTGCTGCGCTTTAAAACCTTGCATATTTTCTCTACCATGTCGTCCACGCTGACCTTTTCTCTGCCGACTATCTGCGAAAAAGCGCGTTTTTCGGGTTTCGCCCTGCGCAGCTGACGCTGAAATATACTGTTAAACGCCTCGACAAGCTCGTCCGTATCGTGGCTTATATCGTATTCGGGCACGGGAAAATTGATTTTTTCCGCTTCACGGAATACCATATATTTCGTCGTAAACTCACTTTTCCTTAGCTCCTTTGACGCTTCCTTGAACTGCTGATACTCAATAAGTCTTCTTGCAAGCTCCTCTCGCGGGTCTTCCTCTTCCTCGTCCTCCTCATTCTTTGGGAGGAGCATTTTTGACTTTATATACAGAAGATGCGACGCCATGACAAGAAATTCGCTTGTGTTGTCAAGATCAGCTTCCTCAATACCGTCAATTGCTTCAAGATACTGCGCCGTTATTTCAACAATGGGTATATCGTAAATGCTTACCTTGTTTTTTTGTATAAGTGTCAGCAAAAGGTCAAGCGGTCCTTCAAATGTGTCAAGTTTATATAATATCTTATCCATATTTTTTCCTTTACACTATAAGATTTACGGCAAGGTTCAGTAAATTCAGTATGCCGTTCATAACAATGTTCACTCCTGTACCGATTATACTGCTGAACACACCCGTAAGCGACAGCACCATTATAAGAATCATTGAGTATCTTTCATACTGAAGCATTTTATAATACGCGCCGTCAGGCAGAAGCATACCCAGCACCTTCGCCCCGTCAAGCGGCGGAATCGGAATTATATTGAACACCATAAAGCACAGATTTCTTACGGCAAATATTCTTGCGATAAATCCCACTGCTTCCACTGCGCCGTCAATTCCAAGACCGAATTTCCTGTTCACCGCAAACAGTATTGCATAAATAAGCAATGCAATAAACGCCATTATAAGATTTGCAAGAGGTCCTGCGGCAGCAGTGAGTGCCATGCCTTTTTTAGTATCCTTATAGTACCTCGGGTTAACGATTACCGGCTTTGCCCAGCCGAAGCCTGTAAATATCATCAGAAGCGTTCCTACTATGTCAAGATGCGCAAGCGGATTAAACGTAAGACGTCCCTGCATTTTCGGTGTAGGGTCGCCAAGCTTTGTGGATACCCAACCATGCGCGAATTCGTGTCCCGTAAGCGCAATAAGCGTTATCGGTACATTAATAAGTATACTAAGCCAGTTAAAACCAAACATATCTTCTCTCCTTAAATACAATTATTTATATTATATAATATTTTTTCAAAAAAGTAAAGTGCATTTTTACAAACACATAAAAAATGAGTGCAATGCACTCATTTTTTATCTCGGAGTCATATTTTTCATTTTGTAATACATACGCCTGTTCTCATCCATCATAGCGTCGCTTCGTTCAATTGTCATAGAGAAGTTTCTGTCCTTTTTCTTATCAAACTTGGCGTATCCGATTGACATGGTAAGCGTCATGCCGTTTGTATTATTGCCCTCGTCAATAAGCTCATTAATTCTGTCAATAAATTTCTTGATTTCCTCCAGTGATTTATCCTTGATAACTATTGTAAATTCATCGCCGCCGACACGATAACCGATGAAATCGGTATTTTCCATTGCCGTGTGCAGAATTTTTGCAGCTCTCTGAATATACATATCTCCCGCCTGATGACCTCTTGTATCATTTATATGCTTTAGTCCGTTAAGGTCAATAGTGATTACGGCATACCTATCCGTATTGCCCTCCTCTATGTTGTGCAAATCAACCGCAAAGGAATTCTTATTCTTAAGTCCTGTAAGAGTATCCGTATTCGACGCGTCCTGATACAGCGGATTTGATATTTTACGGAATATTTTGTTGGAGAATCGTATTGAAATAAGACAACACAGGAATATTATTATCGTGGCTAAAATTTTCAGAATTATCTTAGCCGTATACACATTCCATGCGTTTATCGCGATACCGATTACACCTTTAACATTTCTCCCGTCACTGCTGACCGGATAAAAATTCATATATCTGCATCCCTTGTCAGTAAACAAAAATTTTCCTGAGTGTACATAGTTTCTTATATACATATCATTGACATATTTCTCAATTTTACCTGAAGCAATTTCCTTTCTTACAGCATTGGGATTATCGGCATTCTTGGTGTCAAGCACACATATTATGTTATTATCAGAATCCTTCCTGTACACGCAAATATCGTATATTGCCATATTATCCTTTACCGCAGTAAGGTAGCTCATTACCGAGTTAAAAGCACCGCTGGGCATATTGTCCTCATAAAGTCGGTTATCAAGATGCGACTCAATCGTCTGGAATGTAAGATTTGCTCTTTCATCATACGCATCTGTAAGTATTGATGTCATTATTCCTGATGTTACAAGATATATAATAATGCAGGAAAATATTATAAGTGCGCATGTAAGCATTGATACCTGCACATTGACCTTTTCAATCTGACGCTTAAAAAATTTTTTTAATTTTCCCATAATACCTATATCATCCCCTTTTTATTCATTTTATTTATTTTTATTATACTACAATATATAGCATTTAGCAAGGTTTTTTATTTACTTTGTCGTTTTTTTGTTGATAATTTACTAATTTAGGTGTATAATTATTAACAACAAGTTAAAGAAAGGTAAAATTTATGGAAACAGCAATTTTAATTCTGCTATCAATTCTTATCATATGCGTAATCGTCACTCTTATATTTACTGTAAAAAACAGCTCAGCTGCCCATGATCCCCAGCTTTAAAAAAGCATAAACGGCTCCACCCGAGAAAGCGTCAGACTGTTTTCCGATATTGTTTCGGAAAATCAGAAAACTATCGGTTCAATGCAGACAGACAGGTTTGCCCAGATGGACAAGGAGCTTAAAAGCATGCGAGCGAGCATGGAGAAGCATATGTCGGATATGTACAAGGGTTTTGCCGATATATCCTCCCTTTCATCGGGAGTAAATGACCTGCGCAAAGTGCTTTCCAACGTCAAAACGCGCGGCATATTAGGCGAAATCCAACTCGGTGCAATTCTTGAGGAAATACTCGCTCCCGAGCAGTATGCTGTAAATGTCGCCACAATTCCCAACAGCAGAAATGTTGTGGAATTCGCCGTAAGGCTTCCGCACGATGATGAAGGCTTTATTTATCTGCCGATTGACTCAAAATTTCCGCTTGACGCCTACTCGGCTCTGCAGGACGCATATGACAGCGGAAATGCTGACGCGGCGGAAAGCTGCGCCAGGATACTTGTTCAGCGTATAAAACAATTCGCCAAGGATATACGCACAAAATATGTAGAACCGCCCTACACCACCGATTTTGCGATAATGTTCCTGCCGACGGAGGGGCTTTATGCCGAGGCTGTAAGCCGCGGACTTATCGAGGTGCTTCAGCGTGATTACAAAATAAATATTGCGGGTCCAAGTACCATGGCGGCAATGCTGAATTCTTTGCAGATGGGCTTTAAAACGCTTGCGCTTGAGAAAAAGTCAAGCGAGGTATGGCACGTGCTTGGTGAAGTAAAATCCGAATTTGAAAAATTTTATTCCGTTCTGGAAAACGCGCAAAAACGCATAACCCAGACAGGTGATGAGCTTGACAAGCTTATCGGCGTGCGTATGCGCGCAATGGAGCGCAGACTCCGCGACGTGGAAAAGGCCGAAAGCGTTGATTTTGACGACATTTAAAAATCCCTTATCCTTCATAATATGCAAAAAACGGTGTCCGTATGTATGAAACAATCACACATACAGGCACCGTTTAAGTATGTAGCAAAATACTACACATAATATATCATATACCGCCAAGACCGAAGCTTATGGACAGGGCATCGTTGACGCTGTCCATAAGACGGTCGTCTATACGGCCTATTTTCTCCCGTAATCTTCTTTTATCTATCGTCCTGATTTGTTCAAGCAATATCACTGAATCCTTATTAAGTCCGTATTCCTTAGCCGCAAGCTCAATATGCGTAGGCATTTTTGCCTTGTTAATCTGGCTCGTTATAGCCGCCGCAATGACCGTGGGGCTGTATTTATTTCCAACATCGTTCTGAACAATCAGCACAGGTCTTATCCCGCCCTGCTCGCTTCCGACGACCGGACTTAAATCGGCGTAATAAATATCTCCTCTTTTCACAATCACATTATTCACACTCCGTCAGTTTTTCCTCACACAGCGAAAGACTTTCGTTATCCGCCTCCAAACACATTTGTGCTATTTCAAGATTTATATCCGCCATTTCCTTATAACCGTTTTCAAGCTGTTTTATAAGCTCATCTCTGTTATTTTTTTTAATTTGTGACAAAGCAAACCAGGCCCCCTTTTACCTTTCTCGCAAGACGCCTTAAAGCGCCGCTGTTTTTTTCAGACTCACATGAGGTAGTTTAAAACCTTCACCGCCTTTCCATTTCTGGTGTAAATCCTCGGGATACGCTTACCGATTACGCATGATACCTCATAATTTATGGTTTCAAGCCATTTTGCAAGGTCGTCTATTGTTACGCCCTCGCGTCCGAAAATGATTACCTCGTCACCCTTATCAATATTATGGACATTTGTGACGTCAATCATACACTGATCCATGCAAATTCTTCCGATAATCGGAACTTTTACACCGTTTACAATCATTTTCCCTTCATGGGCAAGCTTTCTTAAATACCCGTCAGCATAACCTATCGGAACAGTTGCAATCTTTGTTTTCCTGTCGGTTATGTACTCCTTGCCATAGCTTACGCCTCTGCCCTCTTCAACCTCCTTCACGTGCGTCACGGTTGACTTGAGCGTCATGGCAGGAATAAGGTCAAGCTTTGATTTATCCACCTCATCAGAAGGATACATTCCATAAAGTATTACTCCCGGACGCACCATATCCAGATGCATTTCGGGATACATCATTATTCCTGCGCTGTTGCAAATATGTCTTACCGGAATGTGAAGCCCCCTCTCCTCCAGCCTTTGGCATACATCCATAAAGCGATTATACTGCAAAAGCGTATATGACTTATCATACTCGTCAGACGTGGCAAAGTGTGAGAATATTCCCTCAACTTCGATATACGGAAGTCTTGAAATTTTCAGAATTTCTTCTACTATTTCCTCATTGTTCTCACCCGCAAGAAAGCCTATACGGCTCATTCCCGTATCTATCTTTATATGGATTTTTGTAACCTTCTCTTTTCTTTCCGCCTCGTAGGAAAGAGCTTTGGCAAATTCATAGGTAAACACACTCGGTGTTATTTCAAAATTTATCAAATCCTCTATTGTTTCCTCACTGCTCGCTCCAAGTATCAGTATCGGCACAGTAACACCTCTGCTCCTTAGCTGCTTGCCCTCCTGCAATACCGCAACGGCAAGCCGGTCTGCGCCGTTTTCCAGAAGCGTCTTTGTAACCTCATAGAAGCCGTGTCCGTATGCGTCCGCCTTTACAACCGCCATTATCTGAGAATCAGGATTTGTTATTTTTCTTATCTCTTTTATGTTGTGGGCAATAGCGTCAAGGTCTATCTCTGCCCATGTTCTCTTATCCATCTTAAAAATCTCCTTAATTATAGCACATTACTCATTATTTTTCTACCTGTAATATTTGCCTTAAGGCATCAGGAATGCTTTCCATAACAAGCGATGCCGTTACAGATTCCATTCCGTATTTATCCTTTGCGATATCGCCTGCTTTGCCGTGTATGTACACCGCCATAGCAGCAGCTGCGGTTTCATTTATGCCCCTCGCTGCAAGTGATGCCGTTATACCTGCCAAAACATCACCGCTGCCGCCTGTGGCAAGACCCGGATTGCCTGTAATATTAATATATTGTTCTCCGTCCGAAGCTGTGACTATTGTGTGATGTCCTTTCAGTATAACGGTCACGCCGTATTCCTCGGCAAATTCCTTGCTTGCGACAAGTCTGTTTTCCTCGATATAATCCCTGTCAAGTCCCGTAAGACGTGACATCTCCACTGCATGCGGCGTAAATATAACAGGGCATGTACAATCACTCAAAATGTCCATGTCGCGGCTTGCGGCATTTATTCCGTCCGCATCTATTATGACAGGCACCTTTGAATGGCTCAGAACACTTTTCAGCACCCTTGCGGCATCAGAGCTTCTGCCAAGTCCCGGACCTATCAGAACAGCGTCTGCCATGTCCGTTCTTTCAAGGATTTTTTCTGCCGCGCCTGATGAAATATGTCCGTTTATATCTTCAACAGGAAGCGTCATAACCTCGGTGGTCTTTGCCTCCATTGCGCCGTTTAGTCCTGCGGGAATTGCAAGCGTGACAAGTCCGCTGCCCGCTGTAACAGCCGACTGCGATGAAAGATACGCCGCGCCCGTCATTCCGACAGAGCCGGCTATGACAAGCACCTTGCCGTAATCGCCCTTCTGCGAATTATTTTCACGCACAGGAAAATTTGCTCGCACAAATTCTTCGTCTGTTACGTTTATGTTTATGCTCTGCCCCTCAAGTATATAATCGGGTATTGAAATATCCGCGACCGTTACCTTGCCCGTATAATCAGCCGCCGGAAACATCAGCATACCCACCTTATACGCAGCAAAGGTCACTGTTTTATCCGCCCTTATACATATACCGCAGATTTCGCCGCTGTCGGAATTTATTCC
>CAMCPC010000046.1 GCA_945876665.1 uncultured Oscillospiraceae bacterium | reverse complement strand
GCTGGTGCGCCGGGTGGAAGGCCAGGAGGTGTACGGCATGACCTTTACGCTGCTTACAAACAGCGAGGGCAAGAAGATGGGCAAGACCGCCGCAGGCGCAGTATGGCTTGACCCGAAAAAGACAACACCGTATGATTTCTATCAATATTGGGTAAATGTTCAGGACGCTGACGTTATAAAGTGCTTAAAGCTTCTTACATTTGTTCCTATGGACGAAATCCGCAAAATGGAAAAGTGGGAAGGACAGGAGCTTAACGCGGCAAAGAGAATACTTGCGTATGAGGTTACAAAGCTTGTACACGGCGAGGAAGAAGCCGAAAAGGCTAAGAAAACAGCTGAGGAGGTATTCGCAAAGGGCGGCGTAAGCGACGATATGCCGACTACCGTTATCCCTGATGTTGTGGGTATGGGAGTGCTTGATATGCTTGTTAAGACAGGACTTCTTTCGTCAAAGGGCGAAGCAAGACGTCTTGTACAGCAGAACGGTCTGTCAATCAACGATGCTAAGTATAACGACGTAAACGGTGTTGTTACGGCGGATATGATAACAGACGAGGGCATGATTATAAAGAAGGGCAAAAAGACATTCCACAGAGTTGTGGTAAAATAAGCATAAAAAAATGAGCGTTTAGCGCTCATTTTTTTTGATGTTTAAAACTTTATAATTCCCATTGCCTCAAGTATCGAGGAAACAAGTATCGCAACTATAAGCACAGGCGCGACATATTTTATCATAATATCAAACAGCTTTTGACGCTTGAACGCCGATGAAAGCTTAACCTCGTCATGGATAACGTTAACGCCTAATACATATGCGACAAAGATACAGGTAAGCAATGCGCATACAGGCATAAGCACTGAATTAGTGATAAAATCCATCATATCAAGGATTGACATTCCGCCAAGTGTAACCTTATCCCACAGGCTGTAGCCGAGGATAGGAGGAATACCAAACAGGAACGAGCCTATACCTGCACCGATGGTTGTCTTTCTTCTGCTCCAGCCGAAGCGGTCGCAAAGCGAAGAAACAATAGCCTCCATGATTGAGATTGAGGAGGTAAGCGCCGCAAGCAGTACAAGTATAAAGAATACAGAACCGATTATGGTTGACATACCCATGCTCTCGAATACCTTTGGCAGAGTCACGAACATAAGGCTCGGACCTTTGCCGAGAGCGCTTTCGTCACCGCCCGAAAATGCGAATACGGCGGGAACAATCATAAGACCTGCAAGTATAGCGATACCTGTGTCGAAAAGCTCAATTCTGCTCACGTTCTTTTCAAGGTCGCTGTCCTTCGGCAGATATGAGCCGTACGCAACCATGATACCCATTGCAAGCGACAGCGAATAGAACATCTGACCCATTGCCGCAAGAATTCCCTGAACAGAAAATTTAGAGAAATCAGGGACAAAGAAATATTTTACGCCCGTTATTGCACCGGGGAGTGTTATCGAATATACAGCGACAAATATTGCAAGCGCGATCAGCACAGGCATAAGAATTGTACTGAATTTTTCAACACCCTTCTGTACACCTCTCAGAATTACGAAAGTAGTTATTCCGGAGAATACGAACTGGAATATGAGAAGTCTTAAAGGCGACGCAAGCATATCCGTAAAGAACGTATCCTGCGCGGCGGCGCTGTGACCGCCGGTCACATATGTAAGCGCATACTCCACAACCCAGCCGCCTATTACGTTGTAATAGGGCTGAATAATCATCGGTATAATTGTTGCGATAATTCCGATAAACGCCCATTTTTTGCTAAGCTCACCAAATGCGCAAAGCGCGCTTTTTCCTGTTTTTCGTCCGATTGCGTTTTCCGCTACCATAAGAGAAAAGCCAAACGTTACGACAAGCAGTATATAGAATAAAAGGAATATACCTCCGCCGTATTTAGCTGCAAGGTACGGAAACCGCCATATATTACCTAACCCTACAGCGCTTCCTGACGCGGCAAGGACAAAGCCGAGTCCGCCCGAAAATGTGCTTCTGTTTTCTTGTTTCATCAAAATTCTCCCCTCAAATTAAAATAATACCTTTATTATAACATATAAATAAAGATTTGTAAAATGTTTTTTTAATTTCTCGAAAAATATATATTATTCTAAAACGCTTGCTATTTTTTGCTTTTTTTATTATATGTATTTATGTATGTAAGAGCAGGTGAGTATTTTGAAAATATGAGCGAATATCCTTTTATCACTGATGCAGTTAAATATCGGCGGCGCCGAAACTCATGTGGTTGAGCTGGCAAAGGAGCTTAAACGCAAGGGATTTAACGTTATAGTAACGTCAAACGGCGGCGTTTACGTAAAGGAGCTTGAGGAGGACGGAATAAAGCATTACAGAGTTCCTCTGCAAAATAAAAATCCCTTTAACATGATGAAGGCGACAAGGCTGTTAAAGAAAATAATAAAAGAGGAAAATATTGACATAGTACATTCTCATGCGAGAATACCGTCATTTATACTCGGCAAGCTTCACAAGAAAATGAAATTCCCGTTTGTGACGACCGCGCACTGGGTATTCAACACAGGCTACGGACTTAAATATATAACCGACTGGGGAGAAAAGGTGGTTGCTGTTTCGGAGGATATAAAGACGTATCTTATGGATAACTACCATGTGCCGGAGGGTGATATAAACGTCACGATAAACGGTATAGACACTGACAAGTTTTCACCTGATACCGACTGCGCTGATATAAAGCAGGAGCTTGGCATTAAGGACGATGAAACGGTTATAACATATGTAAGCCGTCTGGACGAGTCACGCAGCCTTGTGGCAAAACAGCTTATTGAGGTTATTCCTGAGCTTGATAAGAAGATAGACAAGCTAAAGGTGATTGTTGTCGGCGCGGGTGATGACTTTAATAACGTACAGACAATGGCGCAGAAGGTCAATTCGCAGCTTGGCAGAGAAGTAATAGTTATGACAGGCGCGAGAACGGATATAAATAAGCTTATCGCGCCGTGCAAGCTGTTCGTGGGCGTAAGCCGCGCGGCACTTGAGGCTATGGCGGCGGACAAGCCTGTTATAATAGCGGGTAACGAGGGCTATATAGGTCTTTTTGACGAAAGCAAGCTGTCTGTCGGAATTGATACAAATTTCTGCTGCCGCGGCTGCGCCGGGTCATCGGGTGAGCTTATAAAGAACGATATATTAAAGTTTTTCAGCCTTAGCGAAAATGAACAGAAAGAACTCGGTAATTACGGCAGAGAACTTATAAAGAAGGATTATTCCGTAAGCCGTATGGCGGACGACAGTATAAAGGTCTATGACTGGGCGCTGCAGAAGAATAAGGAAATACTTATTTCGGGTTATTACGGCTTTAAAAACAGCGGTGATGACGCTCTGCTCAAAGCAATAATACAGGATTTAAAGAAGTATAAGGAAAGTCCGAACATTGTGGTTCTCAGCGCAAATCCGCGCGAAACGATGGAGGATTATAAGGTAAAAGCGATAAGCAGAATTAATCTTCCAAAGATAATGAAGCATATGAAAAATGCTGAAATGCTTATTTCGGGCGGCGGTACACTTATTCAGGATAGAACAAGCACAAAATCGCTGTGGTATTACCTTACGATTATATCACTTGCGTTGAAGAAAAAACTCAAGGTAATGCTGTATTCGAACGGTATAGGTCCTCTTGAAAAGAAAAGGAATATAGCAAAAACAAGAAAAATACTGAACAAGGTTGACCTTATAACACTTCGTGATGAACGTTCATATAAGACGCTTCGTGAAATCGGAGTTGACAACAAAAACGTAAAGGTAACGGCAGACCCTGCTCTCGAACTGGATATAGCCGATGAGCAGCGCGGAAAAGCTATCCTTGCAGATGAGGGTGTGCCAAGGGACGCAAAAATCCTCGGCGTATCGGTTAGACGCTGGCAGAATCTTGAAGCAGGCTTTGAGGACACGGTTGCCGATGTTTGTGATTACGCATATGAAAGGTACGGGTATCATACTGTATTACTGCCGATGCAGTCGAGCCGTGATATGGCTATTCTGCAAAGTATAAAACGCAAAATGAAGCATGAAGCGTCAATAATTGAAAAACGCTACAGCGTTGATGATATGATGTCTGTAATGAAATGCTTTGGTTTATGTATTGGTATGAGATTGCATACACTGATATATGCGGTAATAAATGCCGTACCGCTTATCGGTCTGGTGTATGACCCTAAGATAAGCAGCTTTATGGAATATACACATCAGACGCATTATCTTGATGTTCAGCATATAAGCTATGATAAGCTAAGGAATGCTCTTGACGATTGCGTAAGCAATTATGACGAGATAAAGAAGGATTTAGAGGATAATTATTGCGAGTTAAAAGGACAGGCGAAGCTTAACGGCAAATATGCCATTGAACTTTATGAAAAAGGAAGTGTTGCGTTTTGAAGGTAAAAAGCACAGGACAGAAAATGCTTCTGACGGCTGTTTTCATGGTTGCGGCAACACTGCTTTCAAAGGTTCTTGGACTGGCGCGTGATTCGCTTCTTACGGCATTTTTCGGAGCGGGAATAGAATCGGACGCTTTTAATACTGCGTCAACCATTCCGACAACTCTGTTTGACGTGGTGGTAGGCGGCGTAATATCAGCAACGTTTATCCCTGTGTTCAATAATATAATGGCAGAACACGGCAAGGATGAGGCAATGGGCTTTGTGAACAAATTTGTCACGATGATAGTATGTATAACGGTGCTTATATCAATTGCCGGAATACTGTTTCGCACACAGCTTGCACAGTTCATGGCACCCAATTATGACGGCGCAAAGCAGCAGCTTACCGCAAATCTGACGGCAATAATGTTCCCGATGATAATATTTACGGGACTTGCGTTTTCGTTTGTGGGATTATTGCAGTCCTTTGGTGAATACAATATCCCGTCAATAATCAGCCTTGTTTCCAATCTTGCGATTATACTTTATTATGTAACGCTCGGAAAAAGGTTCGGAATATACGGACTTGCGGTGACAATGATTATAGCTTGGAGTCTGCAATTCCTGATAGAAGTGCCGTGGATAAAGAAATTCGGGGTAAAATTCAGACCTGATTTTCGGTTTAAGGATAAATATATTATGCAGGCTATTAAGCTTGCAGGACCTATGCTTATTGCGACATGGGTACAGCCGCTTTATACGATTGTAAATCAGCGCCTTGCGTCAAATATCGACAGCGCGGTAACCTATATTCAGCAGTCAAGCAGATTATATCTGATTGTAACAGGTGTTGTGAGCTTTGTTGTAACTAATCTGATTTTTCCGAAGCTTGCACAGGCAATCGCGGATAAGCGTGACGATGACGCGAAAAGCTTGTTTTCAATGTCGGTACGCTCAATGTTTATGGTGATACTGCCGCTTATGGCGGGATTTATGATATTGTCACAGCCTGTCGCAACGATAATTTACGGTCACGGAAAAATGACAAGTGAGGGTATATCGGCAATTTCGGTATTGCTTAAATACTATTCAATCGGCATGGCGGGACTTGCGATAAATGAGGTTTTGTCAAAGACCTTTTTCTCAATGCAGGAATCAAAAATACCGATGATAAACTCAATATTGAGTATGGTTGTAAATGTTGTTCTGGCATATATCCTGTTTAACTTCATGCAGACAAACGGTCTTGCGCTTGCAACCGCCTGCGGAAGCATATGCAATGCGGTATTGAATGCCGTGAGCATGAAAAGGAAATATTCCGGCATGATGAAAAAAAGCGATTTCGTGACAATATTCAAGTCGCTTTTGTCAACGGTGATTATGGCGGCTGCAGTGTGGGCGGTATATTCGTTTACGGGCGGACGCTTTGAGGGACTTGCCGGCAACATAATACTGATTGCTATATGCGGCGCGGCAGGAGTTATTGTATACGCGCTGATGTTACTTGTAACAGGTGTGGACGACTTGAAAAATATTTTAAACAGGAAAGGGTGAGTGTATGAACAGTCTTATAATATCTTCGCTGGCAGCATTTTTTAAGGCATTCGGAAGATGCTTTAAGAACAGCGGAATATATGCGCTGCTCATGAAGATTTACAACGGAATTTCATCTTCATGGAAGAACAGCGTGATAATGAATAAGCTTCGCAGAAATAACGCTGACGGAGCAAGTACGGAAAGTAAATCGTCAAAGGTATGTTTTCTTCCTTTTACGTTACTGACGGCTGTAAAAAATAAAGCAAGTGACTTTTTTGAAAAGAACATTTCCCAAAGCTTTATATGCGTATGGGCAAAGACGTATATACAGAATTTTATGGCTCTGAATACGCGGTTCTTCGGAATTATGCTTATTTCAATGGCATTAAGCTACTGCGCGTCTTCGCGCCATTTGTCAAAGATTGCGCTTATAGCCGGCGCACTTGGAGCTATAATGTGTATATTCAATTACAATGTTATGTCGTTCCTTAATCCGAGTAAGTTTGTAGGCATAATAAAGGGAATGGCAGGCTTTAAAAATCTGGATTTTGAATTTTATGATGAAGCACAGACGCACGGTGTTTTAAGGCTTGTCCTTGCGCTTACAGGCGGAATAGTGACAGGCACGGCAATGAGCGTAAGTATGCTCTACGGTGCAGTTATTCCGTTTGCGATATTCGGACTTGTGCTTGTTATGTATGCGCCTGTAACGGGAGTTTACGCAGCAGTGTTTGCTGCACCGTTTGTGCCGACAATGGTATTGGCAGGTCTTTGCATATGGACGGCTCTGTCGATGGTTATAAAATCAGTAAAAGAACGGAATTTCAAATGGCGCTTTGACGGAGTAGGCTTGTGTATGGTGCTGTTCCTTATCGTGCTTCTCATATCGTCGCTTGCGTCTTTTGCAAGAATGGGAAGTCTTAAGGTATGGGCAATGTATTTGGTGTTTGTCGGCTTTTACTTCGTGGTGATTAACACCGTAAAAACAAAGGAACAGCTTTACGGCTTGTTCAAGCTGCTTGTAATATCAGGCGCGCTTGTTGCGCTGTACGGTGTTATGCAGTACGTGTTCGGATGGACAACCTCCAACGCATGGATTGACGAGGAAATGTTTGAGGACGCGACCATGCGTGTGTATTCAACACTTGGTAATCCTAACGTGCTTGGAGAATATCTGCTGCTTATACTGCCTGTCGCGGCGGTGTATATGCTCAAATACAAGTGGAAGGAATTATCAAAATGGACATACGGCGCAATGTTCCTTGTGCTTGCGCTTTGCCTTGTTCTTACACAGTCAAGAGGCTGCTGGATAGGCTTTATGGTAAGCGTTGTGATATTTGTGACGTTCTATGAGGGCAAATGGTGGGGACTTATCCCGATAGTCCTTTGTATACTGCCGTTTGTAGTTCCTCAGACAATAGTTGACCGTCTTATGAGTGTGGGCAATATGGAGGACACATCAACCTCATACCGCGTTTATATATGGATGGGAACACTCGGCATGATGAAGCATTATTGGTTCGGCGGAATAGGTATGGGAGAGGCGGCATTCGCACAGGTGTATCCGTTCTTCTCATATAACGCTATTATCGCGCCGCACTCGCATAATCTGTTTTTGCAGCTTCTCGTTGAGGCAGGAATAAGCGGACTTGGCGTATTCCTTATAATGCAGATAGTCTTTGCAAAGAAAATGTCCATTGTGTACAGGAGCGCGGATAAAAAGAGTGAAAATTCAATGCTTGCGCTGGCGCTTGCGAGCGGAGTTATAGGATTTCTGGTACAGAGTATGTTTGACTATACCTTCTATAATTACAGAGTAATGGCAGTATTCTTTATGGTAATGGGGCTTGGTATGGCATTAAGGCATATAGCAGTTCCATATAGGAGGGAGACCGAATGAAAATAAAGGTTATTGAGGTATCCTCGGATACAAACATAGGAGGAGCAGGAAAATGTCTGCTCACTCTGCTTGAAAATTTTGATTATGACACATTTGATGTAAAGGTTGTACTGCCGAAAAACAGCCTTTTAAAGCCTCATATAGACAAAATGAAAATAAAGGTCATAGAGGTTGACGGGATTGCCGATAAATCGCTTGATTTTGCGGCAGTCAAGGAGCTGAGAAGAATATTCAAGCGTGAAAAGCCTGACATT
>CAMCPC010000045.1 GCA_945876665.1 uncultured Oscillospiraceae bacterium | reverse complement strand
ATATTTTTTTGTCAATACGGTATTGATAATATTTTGATTTGATTGTATAATTATTACAATGGAATGCGAGGAGGAAATTTGACATGTTCAGAGAAATGAGAAGGAAAAATCAGCTTTTAACGGATGAAGAATGTATTGAGATTTTAAACAGTTCTACATCCGGTACGCTTGCATTGCTGGGCGATAATGATTATCCCTATTCAGTGCCGATAAGCTATGTATACAACGACGGAAAGCTCTATTTTCACAGTGCGCTCACGGGACACAAGATTGACGCAATAAACTTACACAGCAAAGCGTCTTTCTGCGTAATTGCACAGGACAAGGTTGTTCCCGAAAAATATACTACATATTTTCGCAGCGTAATTGCTTTCGGAAAAATATGCGTTATTGATAATGACGCAGAAAAGCTAAGAGCCATTGAAATTCTTGCTGAGAAGTATTCACCTCAGCTTGCCGAAGGACGCAAAAAGGAAATCGAGGACAACTTCAGCCGTATGTGTATGATTGAGCTTGATATTGAGCATATGACAGGCAAGGAAGCGAAGGAACTTGCCTGTATGAAAATGGAGTAACTATATGGAAAAGATTTTATTTGTGGCATTGGGCGGCGCGGCGGGCGCGGTATGCCGCTACCTTTTAGGGCTTATAAATATAAGAATAGACTTCCCCGTTATAACCCTTGCAATTAACCTTATCGGCGCGGTTATAATCGGGTTTGTCACAGGTGTTGCCGCAGAAAAAAGCATACATACAAATATCACGTTGCTTTTAAAAACAGGCTTTTGCGGCGGTTTTACCACCTTTTCAACCTTTTCGCTTGAAACGCTCACACTTTTTGAAAACGGCAAAGCTTTTGCAGGCAGTATTTACGGTATACTAAGCCTTGTGCTGTGTGTCGCAGGTGTATGGCTTGGGCAATACTGGGCAAAGGCCTTGTTATCATAAAATATTAGAGTTTAGGAGAAGATTATGGAAAAATTTAGTTTAGACAGAGATTGGAAATTTTTTAACGGCGAGATTACTCTCTCCGAAACAAAGTCGCACACCGATTGCTATATGGCGGCAAAGGCGGGCGGCGCAAGCGGTGCGGCATCACCCGATTTTGACAAGAGCAATTGGGAAACAGTCAACCTTCCCCATGACTGGGCGGTGTACAATGAATTCGAAGAAAAATGGGGCCCGTCACAGGGCTACAAAAAGCGCGGAAAGGCTTGGTACTCAAAGCGTTTCCGCCTTGACGAAAGCGACCGCGGCAAGCAGATTTTAATTGAATTTGAGGGTATTTCCTCATATGCAACTGTGTACCTTAACGGCTCCGTTATCGGCAGAAATTTCTGCGGCTACAACTCCTTTGTATCTGACGGAACAGATATGGCGCTGTACGGCGATCAGGTCAACGACCTTGTTGTATTCGTTGACGCAACGGCTGTTGAAGGCTGGTGGTATGAGGGTGCGGGCATTTATCGTCACGTGAACCTTTACAAGAAAAATCCGCTCCACATCGCGCACTGGGGCGTGTTCGTACACCCCGAAAAAAAGAGTGTTGATGTATGGGACGCTGTGACCGACACCACCGTTGAAAATTCCGAATATGAAGAAAAATCGTTCCGTCTTAAATCCTATATACTTGACGAGCACGACAACACAGTCGGCAAGGACGAAACGGAATTTTCCGTTGCAGGCGGCAGCAGCGTCACCGTTAAACAGAGTATTCTCTCCTACAGTCCGCTGTTATGGGACATTGATGCGCCCAACCTTTACCGAATGGTAAGCGAGCTTTATGAGGGCGAAACGCTTGTGGACAGGCAGATTAATAATTTCGGTTTCCGCACAATCTCCATTGACGCCGATAAGGGATTTTTCCTCAACGGCAGACACGTGCCGCTTTATGGTACGTGTAACCACCAAGACCACGCAGGCGTGGGCGTTGCCGTACCTGACAGTGTGAACGAGTACAGAATCAAGCTGCTTAAGGAAATGGGTTCTAATGCCTACCGCTGCGCGCATGGCAATCCAAATCCCGAAATTCTTGACTACTGCGACAAGTACGGCTTGCTCGTCATGGACGAAAATCGTAATTTCAATTCAAGTCCCGACGGCATAAAGCAGGTACAGGATATGGTTATGCGTGACCGCAATCACCCATCCGTTGTGATGTATTCGCTGTTTAACGAGGAGCCTTTGCAAGGTACGCCGACAGGCAGAAAGCTTGCCGAAAGACTGCAATGCGAGGTTAAAAAGCTTGATAACACACGTTTTCTTCTTGGAGCGATGAACACAGGTGTGACGACAGAGGGCGGTGCGTGTGATATTCTTGACATGACAGGCTTCAACTACATAACCCACACCTATGACGATTTCAGAGAAAAATACCCGAATATGCCGATGATAGGCAGCGAAAACGACAGCGCGTTCCAGACGCGAGGTGTGTACAAAACAGATCACAGCAAAAATATCATCGATTGCTATGACAGCGAGGCAGCGGCTTGGGGCAACACCTACCGTGACGGCTTCAAGCAGATTGACACACGTCCGCACATCATGGGACTTTTCATATGGACAGGCTTTGATTATCGCGGCGAGCCAACGCCCTTTGAGTGGCCGTCAATCGGTACACAGTTCGGAATAATGGACACCTGCGGCTTTAAAAAGGACGCGTTTTATCTGAACAAAGCATTCTTCACAGACGAGCCTATGATACACATACTCCCCCACTGGAACTGGAGTGAGGGTGAAGAAGTGCGCGTTATGACGCACACAAACTGCACTGAAGCGGAGCTGTTTTTAAACGGAAAATCACTCGGCAGAAAAGCCGTTGACAAATACGATATGGCGGACTGGAATGTGATCTTTGAAAAGGGGACACTAAAAATGGTCGGTTATATTGACGGCAAAGAGGTCTGCTCGGACGAGGTTACAACGACAGGCAGCGCAAAGAAAATTATCATCACTCCACACCGCGATTTTGTATATGACGGCTGTGACGATGCGGCGATATTCAACATTTCCGTACAGGACGAAAAAGGATTTAGTGTCCCCACCGCTGACAATCTGATTAAGTTCACCGCTGAAGGCGGCGAAATAATCGGTGTCGGCAACGGCGACCCGAATTCTCACGAAGCAGACAAGGCAGAGGAAAGGCATCTCTTTAACGGTCTGTTTCAGTTAATCGTAAAGCAGACTGACGGCGCTAAAACGGTTACGCTTACAGCTGTTTCGGACGGGCTTGAAAGTGCAAGCGTCACAATCAACACAATCGAAAGGGACACTAAACTAAGTTTTATACCGTCCATAAATGAAAGGTATATTGCAAAATGGCGTCAGACAGTTGAATTTTCACAGACACGCCCCGACCCGAACGTAAAAATTGAGGACAGCGACATGAACACATGGGGTATCGTGAGCGTTGGCAGCGGTCTTGACAATAATTTCAGAGGTGTGACAGGCTACGCACTTTATAAAACTACTGTTACTGTACGCAGTGAAGATAACTTTATCGTATTCCGTGAGATAACGGGAAATGAGGTTGAGGTATTTGTAAACGGCGCACAGAAATTTACGGGCGACTGCCAATGGGGACGCAAAATTGAAATCAATGTATCGGATATTACAGGTGATGTAGATATTGCTGTGATTATACATACCACAAGGGAAAGCGACAAAGGCGGTATCTCAAGACCTGTCGTAATAACAGATTAACGCAAAAGGGACACTAAATTTTAGTGTCCCTTTAATGCTATAATATTGTTTCAAGTGTTGTTTTCTGCGGCTTAAGTCCCTGCCCTTCATAAAACTGCTGCGCGCTTTCGTTGCACGACCACACGTTAAGCGTTACATTATAACAGCCTATTTCCTTTGCGTATTCTTTTACGTAATTGTACAGAGCAGTTCCGACGTGCTTTCCTCTTATATTTTCGTCAACGCACAAATCGTCTATGTACAGTGTTTTTATATCCGTCAGAATATTATTATTTTTCGTTTCCTTTATCACACAAAAGGCATATCCAAGCACACCGTCCTCATCTGCCACAAATATGGGGCGCGCATCGTCCTTTATAAGCTCCTCAAGCTCGCTGTCCGTATACTTACGGCAGTTTGCCTTGAAAAGGTCAGGTCTGCCGTTGTGGTGAACAGTAAGCACTTGATTAAGCAGATCCTTTATCTTATCCATATCGCGTTTGTCCGCTCTGCGTATATTCATACTTTAATACCTCCAAAAAAAGGATTGCATATGCAATCCTTTAAATCTTAAAAATCATCATTGCTATATTGAAATACAAAAACAGCGAACAGCAGTCCACTATAGTCGTAATCAGCGGTGTTGCCATAATTGCAGGGTCAAGATGAACTCTTTTTGCAAGCATCGGAAGCATAGCACCAATCATTTTAGAAAGGATAACCGTTGCGATTATCGACAGTGCAATGGTGAGCGCAAGCAGAAAATTATGGTCATACATCAGATACACTCTTATTCCGTTTACCACGGCAAGCACTGAGCATACCATAATTGATATACGGAATTCCTTGAACACCACTTTGAAAAAATCCGAAAAGCGAATTTCATCAAGCGCAATTCCGCGTATAATAAGTGTTGAGCTCTGCGCGCCGCAGTTGCCACCCGTATCCATTATCATAGGCATGAACGACACAAGCAGCGGAACAGCGGCAAATGCCGCCTCATATTTATTTGTGATAATCTGCGTCACCGTTGCTGAAATCATAAGTATCAGAAGCCACACAATTCTGCTTTTGGCATGCTTGAAAATGCCTGTTCTGAAATACGAATCCTCATTCGGCGCGATAGCCGCCAATTTTGAAAAGTCCTCTGTGTTCTCATCCTGAATAACATCCATAGCATCGTCAAAGGTTACAATACCCACAAGGCGCTTATCCTTGTCGACCACAGGCAAAGCGAGGAAGTCATATTTTTGGAACATATTTCCGACAATTTCCTTATCCTCGTGCGTGTCAACGCTTATGATATGAGTTTCCATTATGTCGGAAATCTTATCATCCTCATCCGCCATGAACAAATCCTTTACAGTTATAACGCCGATAAGCTTTCTGTTTTCCGTAACGTAACAGGTATAAATCGTTTCCTTATTAACGCCGACCTTACGGATTTTTTCAAAGGCTTCACTGACGGTCATATCCTTATGCAGGCTGACATACTCAATCGTCATTATGCTGCCTGCGCTGTCCTTTGGATAACGCAGTATTTCATTTATAGCTTTTCTTTCGCCTGTGGTTGAGTTTTTAAGTATTCTTGACACTACGTTGGCAGGTAAATCCTCAATCAGATCAACCGTATCATCAATAAAGGATTCATCAAGAATTTCTCTAAGCTCCTTATCCGTAAACATTCCTATAAGGTGCTGACGCATATCGGAATTCATATGCGCAAAGGTATCCGCTGCAATATCCTTGGGAAGAAGGCGGAACAAAATCATAAATTCCTTCTGTTCATCAAAATCCTCTCCGAACAGCTCCTCGAAAAGCAGCGCCAAATCTGCTGCATTTTCCTGAGTGACGATATTTTTCACTTCGAAGTATCGTTTTTCTTTCAAAAGACGATCTATTTCATTTAATAAACCTTTCACAGCGTCACTCCCCTATTTTTAATTCTGTCTGAAAATTTACTTTACCGAAAAATTCTCCGGACGTTCATCTCTGTAGCCAAAGGCATAAAGAATTGCCTCAACAGTTCTTCTTGACGCTTCACCATCACCGTATGGATTAGCTGCATGCGCCATTTTATTATATGCCTCCTCGCTGTCAAGAAGTTCCTTTGCAAGACGCACAATATCGTCTTTATCAACGCCGGCAATCTTAACAGTTCCCGCCGCAACCGCTTCGGGACGCTCCGTTTCCTTACGCAGTACAAGAACAGGCTTTGCAAGCGCCGGCGCCTCCTCCTGTATGCCGCCGCTGTCCGTCATAACCATGAACGAACGCGCCATTGCGTTATGCAGCTCCTCTACGTCAAGAGGTTCTATAAGATGCACTCTGTCCATATCGCCCAGTATGCCGAAAGCCGTTTCACGAACAGCAGGGTTAAGGTGAACGGGATATACAAGCTCAACGTCCTCATATTCCGTAACAAGCTGCTTTAGGGCGTTACAGATATTTTCAAGCGGTTCGCCAAGATTTTCGCGTCTGTGCGCAGTTACTATGATAACGCGCTTGTTTTCAAAATCAAGCGAGTTCAGACACTCGTCCTTGAACTTATAATCATCGCGCACAGTTGTTTTCAGCGCGTCAATAACAGTATTACCGGTAATATAGATTATATCGTCGCTCACGTTCTCCTTAAGCAGATTTTTTCTGTTCTGCTCTGTCGGTGAAAAGTTCAGATCAGCAATTCTGCCTGTAAGCTGTCTGTTCATTTCCTCGGGGAACGGTGAATATTTATCGTATGTCCTCAGACCTGCCTCAACGTGTCCTACCTTTACCTGATTATAGAATGCGGCAAGCGCGGCAACAAAGCTTGTTGAGGTGTCGCCGTGTACAAGTACAATATCAGGCTGTTCCTTCTTTATAACCTCGTCGAGTCCCTCAAGCACTCTCGTGGTTATGCCGATAAGGCTCTGTCTTGTTTTCATTATGTCAAGGTCGTATTCGGGTGTTATACCGAATATTTCAAGCACCTGGTCAAGCATCTGCCGATGCTGTGCCGTTACGCACACGATTGACTCAATTTCGTCATATTTTTTCAGTTCAAGCGCAAGGGGAGCCATTTTGATTGCCTCCGGTCTTGTGCCGAAAACCGTCATAACCTTTAACTTTTTCACGTTTACACCGTCCCTTCCCTATTTGTCCTCACCGTTTATTTCTTCTATCTCAGCTTCCGTATCGTCTGTTTTATTTCTTGTATCGGGATGACTGTGAACATAGCTGTTCTTGCCAAGCATTCCGCCGATAAGAAGCAGTATAAGCACACATATTGCCAAAAGCAACGCTCTTAAAACGCCGCTTTCCGCAAGCAGTACGGCAGTTATGCCAAGCACGCCGCTTATTGCGTACAGAATAAACACAGTCTGTTTCTGTGAAAAGCCCATATCGACAAGTCTGTGGTGCAAATGTCCCCTGTCCGCTTTCATCGGGCTTTCGCCGCGCATAATTCTGCGTATCATGGCAAATGACGCGTCAAACAGCGGAAGTCCCAGTATCAGCAGCGGAACTGCGAATGAAATTACCGCGTAGCTCTTGAACACACCCTGAATTGAAAGTGTTGCAAGCATAAATCCGAGGAATGTCGAGCCTGTGTCACCCATGAATATCTTTGCGGGATTGAAGTTAAACGGCAAAAAGCCAAAGCATGAACCCATAAGAGCTATACCAAGTATCGCAATGGAATATTCCCCTACCCTGATTGATATGAACACAAGTGAAACCGACATAATCGCGCTTACGCCGGCGGCAAGTCCGTCCAGACCGTCTATGAAGTTTACTGCGTTAGTTATGAACACAATCCATATAACCGTCAGACCGATTGAAAGCCACTGCGGCAATACCCAGTATGGATTATCACTCAAAATATTCGGGTTTGTAAATACATCAATTTTTATATCCCCCACAAAAATAACCACAAGCGCCGCTATAATCTGAATTACAAATTTCAGCTTCGCATTAAGGTCCTTGCAGTCGTCCACAAATCCCATAACGGCTATGATTGCCGCGCCGGCAAGCGTACCGAAAAGCTGTCTTGAAGGCTGTGCAAAGCACAGTGTGGCAACAATAAATCCAAAAATTATTGCCAGTCCGCCAATTCGCGGGGTAGGCTTTTTGTGCATACGCCTTGCATCCTTTGGTATGTCCACCGCTCCTTGTCCAATTCTGAATGCTAAACGTCTTACAAGCGGAGTTGTCGCAAATGTGAAAACAAAGGATACGACAAAGGCAAAAATCATAAATAAAATCTGTTGAGTATTCATATTATCCTCCGTTAAATCACAAATCCGACTTTTTTATAAACCTTTTTCAAAGTTCTCTGTGAAATTCTTCTTGCGCTGTCCGCGCCCTTTTCGCATATATCCATAAGATATGACTTATCGGCAATCAGCTTGTCATATTCATTTCTTACGGGACGTATACTTTCAACAACGGCTTCTGCAACGTCATTCTTGAAATCGCCGTAGCCCTTGCCGTCAAAGTCCTTTACAATATCGTCTATGCTTCTGCCTGTTACGGCTGACATGATGCTTAAAAGGTTATTGATACCCGCCTTTGTCG
>CAMCPC010000044.1 GCA_945876665.1 uncultured Oscillospiraceae bacterium | reverse complement strand
TTAAATCCCTTGCCTTATTTTCCTTAGTTACGCATACCAGCTTGGGTTTAAACTCTCTCGCCTGCTTTTCAAGCAGATCTATATTGGAATGTGCAGACATTGCTTCAATGCTTATACCCTTGTATTCACGGGCAATTTCAAGCGTCTGCGTTCCGATTGAGCCGGTTGAACCCAACACTGATATTTTATGCTCTATCTCCATATTTTATTTCTCCATTACAACATATATGCAGTTAAAATCAATATTCCAAATATAAACGGTGCAATGAACATAACACTGTCAAATCTATCCATAAAACCGCCGTGTCCGGGAAATATCCAACCGAAATCCTTTATACCCGTATCGCGTTTTATTGCAGATGCAGTCAAATCACCTATCTGTGAAAATACACCACTGACAAAACCTACCGCTAATCCTGAAATCAGCCAATTAATATCAAGTGATAATGCTTTATTTAAAGTACACAAATATATCACTGACAAAATCATTGTACCGACAACCCCGCCGACAGAGCCCTCAACCGTTTTATTCGGACTTACATGAGGTATAAGCTTGTGTTTTCCAAGGAACTTACCTGTAAAATAAGCAAATGTATCAGTAGACCATGCGCATATAAATATCAGAAGCATATATGCCGTACCAAAAACTTCTTTTGCAAGCCATGCACAACCCATTGAAAGCACAACATACATAGTAAGAAATCCGTTTGAAAGGACTTCTTTGTAGCTGTTTTTGCCATGCTCCGCCACTATCAGTATCATATACAGAACAATAATCATCACAATAGCTACAGCAAAAAGCGGAAAAGCATATTTCGGAGCGGCAGAAATTCCGTATAATGCAGCCATAATCAAAACCGCTGAAACAAACCCAATAGCTTTCATTGCCGTATCAGCCTTAGTTGCGCTGTAGCACTCGTAAAGCATAAAAAGTATAACTGCCGCAAGGGCAACGGTGAACACAACCGGAGGTGCAATAAGCACAGCTGCAAATACAGCCAATGCTACAATCGCCGTAATAATTCTGGTTTTCATGTATCAGACACCTCCAAATCTTCTTCCTCTGTTTTGGAAATCTATAATTGCCCTGTGCAAATCCGCAGGCTTAAAATCGGGCCACAGCTTATGCGTAAACCACATTTCCGCATAGCTTACCTGCCACAGCATAAAGTTTGACAGTCGCTGTTCGCCGCTTGTTCTGATAAGCAAATCAACATCAGGCTGATTTTCGGTATAAAGATACTGTGAAAACATCTTATCGTTTATGTCCTCAATTTTAATTTTCCCCTCCTGCACTTCCTTACAGATATTCTTTGCCGCATTGGTAATTTCCTCACGTCCGCCGTAATTGAGCGCAATATTCATCACAATACCCTTGTTGTTCTTTGTAAATTCCTCGGTTTTCACTATCTGGTCACGGATTTCCTGTGAAAGCTCCTTCCGCGAGCCGATTGCGCGGATAACAACGTCCTCGCCCGCAAGAGTTTTCTCCGCATTTCGCAGATAATCAAGCAAAAGCGACATAAGATAGTCAACTTCCTCTTTTGGTCTTTTCCAGTTTTCAGTTGAAAAAGCGTACACCGTTATATATTTTATCCCAAGCTTGTTGGCTTCGGTTACAATTTTCTTGAGTGCGTCCGCGCCTGCGCTGTGTCCGGCACTTCTCGGCAGGCCTCTCTTTTTTGCCCATCTGCCGTTGCCGTCCATAATTACGCCGATATGTTCAGGTAATCTTGACATATCTATTTCGTTCTGTTTCTTTTTTGAAAAAAACATTTTATACCCCTCTTAATTAGCATAATACCGGCAGACAAGTACGCAAATACTGCCTGCCGGTCAACATATTCCTTAATTCAATTAAACCTCAAGAATTTCCTTTTCCTTGGCAGCGCAAATATCATCAATTTCCTTTATATATTTGTCTGTAAGATTCTGAATATCCTTCTCCGCCTGCTTCAGATCGTCCTCTGTCATTTCGCCGTTCTTCTTCTGTGTCTTGAAGCCTTCCATCGCATCGCGTCTTGCGTTACGAATCTGAACCTTCGCTTCCTCTGTGTACTTCTTGACAGTCTTAACAAGCTCTTTTCTTCTTTCCTCCGTAAGCGGCGGGAAGTTAAGACGAATTACTTTACCGTCATTCTGCGGAGCTATACCAATATCTGAGGCATTTATCGCCTTTTCAATTTCCTTAAGAACGCTCGCGTCCCACGGCTGAATTACAAGAAGTCTTGGTTCAGGTGATGAAATTGAACCAACCTGTGCCACAGGTGTCATAGTTCCGTAGTAATCAATCGCAACCTTATCCAATACTGATGCGTTTGCACGACCTGCACGGATTGTCTTAAGCTCGCCTGCATAGCCGTTTATTCTCTTTTCCATTTTTGCTTCTATTTCAGGATATTTACCCATTTTAAATTCCTCCTATTATTTCTAAAATTAAAGTATACCATTGTTATTTACAAGCGTACCTATCTTTTCGCCCTTTACCGCTCTTACAATATTAACAGGGTCATTTAAGCCGAATACAAGGATAGGCACATTGTTATCGCGGCAAAGTGATGCCGCAGTAGAGTCCATTACCCCTAAATTCTTCGAAAGGATATCGCTGAAAGAAAGTACATCATACTTTTTAGCATTCGGATTAATGTTAGGGTCACTGTCATATACAGCGTCAACCTTTTTCGCAAGAAGAATAACATCTGATTCCGTTTCAACTGCGCGAAGTGCAGCAGCCGTATCTGTTGACATAAACGGATTACCTGTTCCGCAGCCGAATATAACCACTCTGCCCTTTTCAAGGTGTCTTTCCGCCTTACCTCTGATATAAGGCTCGGCAACCTGACGCATTTCAATTGCTGTCTGAACTCTTGTAGGGACATCACAATTTTCAAGAGCACTGCACAGCGCAAGAGCGTTTATAGCAGTTGCAAGCATACCCATATGGTCTGCTCTTGTTCTGTCCATATTCTCGCTGCTTCTGCCTCTCCATATATTGCCGCCGCCGACAACGATTGATACCTGAACACCCATATCAACTATCTTTTTTATGTTCTCGCTTATATGAGCAAGCGTATCCTCGTCAAGTCCGAAGCCGTTATTGCCCGCAAGAGCCTCACCGCTTATTTTCAAAAGCACTCTTTTGTACTTTGCCTTCATTGATAAAATCCTCCTTAAAATTTATTTATACTACCTTTATTATACATTATAACCAACAATATTTCAATACATTTTTTCTCTGTTGTGCAAATATATTCTTTCTTATATTCTTTGCGATAGCTTTTCTACATTTTCACGTCTGAATTCTTCAAATCTGTCCTCTTCAATTGCCTTTCTTATTCTTTCCATAAGCTCGTTATAGAAATAAAGATTATGAAGCACCGCAAGACGCATCGCAAGCATTTCATTTGCCTTGAACAGATGTCTTATATACGCTCTTGTATAGTGTCTGCAAGCCGGACAGCCGCACTCCTCATCAATAGGTCTTGTATCAAGCTCATATTTCTGATTTTTCATATTCATTGTTCCGTTGCGCGTAAAAATAAAGCCATGTCGCGCGTTTCTTGACGCAATTACGCAGTCGAAAAAGTCGACACCTCTCGCAACCGCTTCTATTATATTTGACGGAGTGCCTACTCCCATAAGGTATCTCGGCTTATCAACAGGCGCGTGCGGCAGTACCACGTCAAGTATATGGTACATTTCCTCATGGCTTTCGCCCACAGCAAGTCCACCTATGGCATAGCCCGGCAGGTCAAGCTCGGCAATTCTCTGCATATGTTCAACACGTATATCGTCAAATATACCGCCTTGATTTATGCCGAACAGCATTTGTTCCTTATTTATTGTATCATCAAGAGAATTAAGACGGTTCATTTCATTTTTGCATCGCACAAGCCATCTGTAGGTTCTGTCACAGGAATCCTTTACATATTTGTACGGCGCAGGATTTTCTATACACTCATCAAATGCCATTGCTATTGTTGACGCAAGATTTGACTGAATCTGCATACTTTCCTCGGGTCCCATAAAAATCTTGCGGCCGTCTATATGTGAGTTAAAGCTTACACCCTCCTCTGTAATTTTACGCAGTCCGGCAAGTGAAAACACCTGAAAACCACCGCTGTCTGTGAGGATTGGCCTGTCCCAGTTCATAAATTTATGAAGTCCGCCAAGCTGCTTGACGACCTTATCACCGGGGCGCAGATGTAGGTGGTACGTGTTGGAAAGCTGTACCTGACAGCCCACTTCTTTCAAATCCATTGTGCTTACCGCGCCCTTTATGGCCGCTATTGTTCCCACATTCTGAAAAACAGGTGTCTGCACAACGCCATGTACTGTATGAAATTCTCCGCGTCTTGCAAGACCGTCTGTGTGTAATATTTTGAACATAGTTGCTCTCCTTTATCTGATAAACATCGCATCGCCGAACGAGAAAAATCTGTACTTTTCCTCTACAGCTTCCTTATAGGCACTAAGTACATTTTCACGTCCCGCAAGTGCACTCACAAGCATTATAAGCGTTGATTCCGGCAGATGAAAATTCGTTATAAGCGCGTCAATCACATGAAACTCCTTGCCGGGATAAATGAAAATATCCGTCCAGCCTGTCTGTTCGCTTAACGGCAATCCGTTCATGCCGACCGTTTCAAGCACACGCGTTGCCGTAGTTCCAACCGATATTACCCTCTTGCCATTTGCCTTTGTTTCGTTTACAAGGTCTGCCACCTCCTGCGGCAGAACGTAAAATTCCGAGTGCATTTTATGGTCAAGTATATCGTCTGCCTTTACAGGTCTGAAAGTTCCAAGTCCAACATGCAAGGTTACATATCCTATATTTACACCCTTGTTCTTTATTTTTTCAAGCAGTTCAGGTGTAAAATGAAGTCCCGCAGTAGGTGCTGCGGCGCTGCCGAGGTTCTTTGCGTATACAGTCTGGTATCTGTCCTTGTCCTCTAATTTTTTCGTTATATAATGAGGCAGCGGCATTTCACCCAGTTTATCTAAAACCTCCTCAAAAACACCCTCATATGTGAACTTCACAAGACGGTTTCCGTCATTTACGATTTCCAGTACCTCCGCCTTAAGCTCGCCGTTTCCGAATATGAATTTTGCGCCCGGCTTTGCCTTTCTGCCCGGCTTAAGAATTACTTCCCATGTATCAAGCGTATGCTTATGCAAAAGCAAAAACTCAATTGCGCCGCCTGTGCCCTCCTTCTGTCCGTAAAGACGCGCAGGAAGCACCTTTGTATCGTTGAGTATAAGCGCGTCGCCCTCGTTTAACTCGTCTATTATATCATAAAAATGCTTATGCTCTGTATTTCCGTTATTTTTATCAAGTATCATAAGTCTTGATGAGCTTCTGTCCTTTAAAGGCTCCTGTGCGATAAGTTCCTGCGGAAGGTCATAATAAAAATCTGATTTTTTCAAAACTCTTACCTCTTTTTCTGTCGTTTGATATATAGTATACCAAAAAAATAAGGTTGTTGCAATAGTTTACAACAACCTTAATATTAAATTTAATCCGGAACAGTTATATCCCTCAGTGTAATCATTATACCCTCTGCTATTCCCTGTGCGGCTTTCTGCTGATATTCATCGGTGGTCATATTATATACCTCCGTAGGATTTGTTATAAATCCTACCTCTGCAAGCGCCGCAGGCATTTCACATCTTTTTGTAACCGCGTGTTCTGCCGTCTTGACACCTCTGTTTGTAGAACCCATATAATATAACATTCTGTTTAAGATATTCGTCGCAAGCTTTTCGCTTGTCGTACCGTATGTATCGCCGTTATTTGACTGAGCATAAAACACCTCAGTACCGTTTGCTTCAGGAGCATTTTCAACAGAATTAATATGTATACTTACAAACACAGCCGCATTTTCCTCATTCGCCTGTGTAGGGCGTTCAACAAGCGTGGGTAATGTATCGCCCATACGCGTCATTGAAACGTTATATCCCGCATTTTCAAGTATTTTCTTTACTCTGTTTGTAATTTCCAATGTCAGATTTTTTTCAAGCACCACATTGCCATTCAGGTATCCTACTGCGCCGGAATCAGTTCCGCCATGACCTGCATCAAGAACAATAAGCCTGCTGCTTGCCGGCCATGCAGTATGTGTTGGCTGCGTTGATGGTTTCTTTGTAGGCACAGGTGTTGAAATCGGCTTTGATGGTGCTGTAGGTGCAGGTGTTACCGTTTCTTTTTTGGTCATTACACTGATTTCTATAGTATTTGACGAAACCTTTTCAATATTATACTTTTTCAGATTTGTCAGATCTACTACTATTCTTGCCCTCTCGTCATTGTCGCCGAGTCTTATTCTCGATACTCCTGCCGAATTAACATTTATTGTATCGTCTACGCTGCCAAGCCTTGCTCCTGCAATGTCAAGTATAACTCTTTCGGGAGATGACAGAATAAAATCTGTATAGCTCTGTATATCGCTGTCCGTCTGCACCGTCACCTTAACGCTTCTCTCGTCAGTCACCTCATATGATACGTCCGTTACATACGGCACAATCACAGGCTGCGGTGTCGGCGCTGCTTCATCAATCGACGGCACCTGATTTTCATCTGACAATGTATATCCGTCAGAATCAATAAGAATTGCGCCATCGTTTGAATCAAACTGAACATCAAGACCAATCGTTTCACTTATAAATCTTACAGGAACCATTGTCTTTGTTTCTCCGCCAACTTTTGAAATAAGCTTTGGAACAACATTATCGGGAATATTGGTTTTATCGCCGTTTACGTATGCAACGTTGTCGTTTATTCTCATTGTCACATAAGAATCATCGCCTATAACCTCAATGGTCTGTGTATCGTTTATGTAATTGACGGTTGCACCGACCTCCTCAAATATTTCTCTGACAGGAACAAGCGCTCTGTCATTAAAAATAATCGGTGAAAGCGGTGGATCAAGAAGCTGATTATTAACAACCAGCGCATAAACCTCTCCGTTATACACGTGAGTTCTTCCATCATACTCCAGCATCATGCTTTCTGCTGATGCAAGAGTTATACTGCAAAACAAAAATACTATGGCTGCTATAACTGATACGCTGAATTTTCTCATTTTGCACATCATCTCCTTTACATCTACATTTTTTATCCTATACATTCAATCATTCCGTAAACGGTATTTCGAAATGATCATAAGCTAATTTAGTGGCAATTCTGCCGCGGGGTGTTCTTGAAATAAATCCAAGCTGCAACAGATACGGCTCATATACATCCTCAATCGTGTTCGGCTCTTCGCCGATTGTCGCCGCAAGAGTATCAAGTCCCACAGGGCCGCCGCCGAAGTTTTCAATCATCGTTGTGATCATACGGCTGTCTATTTCATCAAGTCCCAGCTCGTCAACCTCCATACTCCTTAAAGCATCTGCTGCAACACTGTATGTGATTTTACCGTCATGCTTTACCTGCGCAAAGTCACGAACACGCTTTAAAAAGCGGTTTGCAATTCTTGGAGTACCTCGTGAGCGTGAAGCAATTTCCGCTGCACCCTCATCATCAATTTCAACACCTAAAAGTCCCGCGCTTCTGATGACAATTTCCTTGATTTCCTCTACACTGTACAGCTCCAATCTGCTTATTACTCCGAAACGGTCACGCAGCGGCGCTGTAAGCAGTCCCGCGCGTGTTGTCGCGCCGATAAGTGTAAACTTCGGAAGGTCAATTCTTATTGACTTTGCCGCAGGTCCTTTTCCTATAATAATGTCAAGCGCGTAATCCTCCATTGCCGGATATAATATTTCCTCAACAGTTCTTGACATACGGTGGATTTCGTCTATAAACAATATATCATGCTCGGAAAGATTGGTAAGTATAGCAGCAAGGTCGCCCGCTTTTTCAATTGCCGGTCCGGACGTAATTCTTATATTGACGCCCATCTCATTTGCGATAATACTTGCAAGAGTTGTTTTTCCAAGTCCCGGCGGTCCGTATAAAAGCACATGGTCAAGTGCCTCGCGCCTGTCAAGCGCCGCCTGTATATAAACCTCTAAATTCCCCTTCGCCTTTTCCTGTCCGATATATTCCGAAAGACTTCTCGGTCTTAAGCCGTATTCAATTTCCGCGTCTTCACTTATAAAATCACTTGTGACAAATCTTTCATCCTCATCAAACAATGATTTTTCCTCCTATATTACATAAGGCTCGAAAGCGCCTTTTTGATTATTTCCTCAACATTCAGCGTGCCGTCAATACCTTTGACAGCTTTCTGCGCATCG
>CAMCPC010000043.1 GCA_945876665.1 uncultured Oscillospiraceae bacterium | reverse complement strand
TCTTGCGGTTGCGCTGGGAGAAGCAAGCGAGTATCTGACGTCCGTAAAGCCTGTTATGGAGGTAAATCCTGCAAAATATTATCAGCTGATTTTTGATAAGAATAATCTGGTAGGAATAGCGGAGGGAGTGGCAAAAAATTTCTTTTTCGGTATAGAAACGGGAGATTACGATTCGCTTCTTCCTATAGCAGGAGTAATAGGAGGTGAGGAAGAAAGCGGAGGACAATCCGGCGGCGGTTCGTCTGAGGGCGGCTCATCTCAAGGAGAATCGGAAAAACCGCAGAAAAACACCAAACAGCAGGAAGCTCCTATGAATGAAAGCGGATTTGAATATAAAATGCGTGATTATGTTGCAGGACAGAGCGCTATTGAACTGAAAAGTAAAAGTGAAGCAATGGGAAGCGCCATATTCAAGGGTGATAAAATGGTCGGAATGATGGGTTCAATCCAGACGGAAATTTTTAAATTACTCGAATATGACTATAAGTATAGTTATATTACTCTTTATAATGAAAAAACGCCCGATAATCCGGTAACAGTTAAATCCACTCAGGAGAGATGTCCGAAATATGATATAGATATTGATAATAAGAAGATTAATATTGAATTATTTATTGAGAGCGATATATATTCGCTTCCTTCGGATTATAATATTGAAAGCGATATTGAAAACTTTGAAAAAAATTCTGAAAAATATATTGAAGAAGCCTGCGAAAAGTTTATGACGGAATTTTTGCAGAATTATGATTGTGACATTTTCCGTCTGAATGAAAAATGTAAAAAACAATTTCTCACCAATGCGGAATACGATGAGTTTAAAAAGAATGTAGATTACAGTGATTTTGATGTTGATATAAAGGCAAACTTTAAGATAAGACGCACAGGTCTTGTGATAAGAGAGGATTAAATAATGGAAAAAATAGTTTTTTTATTAGTTGTACTGATTTGTACTACCCGAATAGTCAATTTTGGAATCTACACCATAAGGGATAAAAATAAAGCCGGCGGTGTCGGACTTTTTGTAATGGCTCTGATGACGGCATCGACTTCAATTTATTTTTTCCTTAAATAATCTTGAAATAAATACCGCCTCATTATATAATATATGTGAGGTGGTATTTTGGATAAGTTAAGAACCTGTTTTTTTACGGGACACAGAAAATTGGCTAATAATAAGATTGACATTATCAGAGAAAAATTAGCTGAAAATATAGAAAATCTTATAATTAAATACGATGTGAAAAATTTTATCGCAGGCGGTGCGATCGGCTTTGACACCATGGCGGCGGAAGCCGTTATTGAGATGCGTAAAAAATATCCTCATATAAAGCTGATTCTTTATATCCCCTGCTACGGACAGAGCAAAAAATGGACGGATAATCAAAAGTATAAGTACAGAATTATTCTTTCCAAGGCTGACGAGGTTATTTATGTGACAGAAAAGGAATATTCGGAGGAATGTATGCAGCTACGGAATATGAAAATGATACGTGATTCATCCTTCTGTATTGCGTTCTGTCTTCTGTCAAACAGCGGTACGGGTCTTACGCTCCGTAATGCAGAAGCGGTTGGTATTGATATTATAAATATTGCGGATAAAATATATGAGAACTAAATGGGCTGTTGCTTTTAGCGCAGACCGACGCATGGCATAAAACCATACGTCTACGAACAGAACACACCGCAAGGAGTACAAAAGTACGCCGTCGGGTGTGTTCTGTTCGTTCTGCATCTAAAATCAAGCAGCCCCTATGCTCTTTTTAACGCAACAGTTCCTTTATCAGTTTTTCTTTTCAACAGCAATCCAAATTTCACATGTATAGTCAGGGTTTTGTGTATCTGCTGAAGGATATGCTTCAATTTCAACTCCGGCGGGTTGGTATTCGCTTGTCGGGAAAAACTCCGTACATATGTATTTATATACCTTCTGAAAGGCTTCGGGCATTTTGCCAACGCACTTAAATACTGCATACGTATGCGCCGGAATTTTTTCAACAGAAAGGTAATCCTCGTTAATTTTTTCTCCGTTATAGTGAGCGCCGATTCCGTAAGGAAAATCTGTTACACCAGATTCAGCACCAAAGCTTACACCGATAATACATTTATCGAAAATATTATTTTCAGGAATATATTTGCAGATTGCCGGAATAGTTCCGTCTGCTGAACATTCTCCCCAGAACTTTGATATTTCCTTTGTTGTAATTTCGTGCTGCTTCGGAAAACGCTTCTTTCTTAAAACGACATCAAAAGCTTCCTTAGTTTCAATTCTGTAATCCATTGTAGTACCTCCGTGTAATATAAGTTTTACGGAAAGTTTAGAAAAGGATTTCAGCATGGCGCCGTTTTTGGCTTGTGCCGGACTTGTGCCGTGAAAACGTGTAAAAGCACGGGAAAAACTCTCAGGTGCATCATATCCGTATTTAAAAGCAACATCAATTACTTTTACATCTCCTGATGAAAGCTCGCTGCCGGCAAGCGAAAGTCTGCGATAACGGATATAATCGCCCAGAGTGTAGCCGCATATTGTGCTGAAAATCCTCTGAAAATGAAAGCTTGAGGTGTATGCCCTTTTCGCAACCTCTTCATAATCAATAGGCTCTGTAATGTTTTCTTCCACATAGTCAATGGCACGCTGTAATCCTTGAATCCAATCCATATTGCTCTCTCCTTTCCGTATGACTTAATTATACAGAAGTTTAATGTTAGTTTCCTGACATTTTGTGCGGTGAGGTGTTACTTCCTCACCGCCATAAGCTCGATATAACCGCGCTCGCCTCTCGGCTCAAGCTGAATGCGTGGGTTTTCTTTATCCCATTTGTAGCCGATAACCGACGGATCATAATTATTCATTGATTGCTGCACCGCAGTAATCGCCTCACAATAATCTTCTTCACGGAAAGGCTCACCCTGGAACATCAGATATTCGGCTTCGGGCAAAGATATTATGTCAAAACCGTCGGGAATATCACCCTCGAAATCCTTATCAACCTCAACACCCTGAACATAGGTAGAAGTGCCGCTCTTTTTCATACTGTCGGGAAGCCACAGACAAACAGGCTCACCGCATAGAGAATCCATACTCATAAGCAGTCCCCATACATCGCAGCCGACTTCTTCACAGTATTCAAAATAATCATCTGCTGTTTTTCCGCGCTTTATTATAACCTTTCTTTCCGGCTTTTTAATTACCTGAATAAATACATTTTTAATATTTTCCATTTTACATTCATCCTTTCTTAAATCTCTGAATTTCACACCGTAAGGAATAAAAAGAGTTATCGGAACAGGATTTTTTGCATATTCTTTCGGATTACAGCCGAACTCCCGCACAAATGCTCTTTGGTACCCGTCAACACTGCCAAAGCCAATTTCAAATGCAATATCCGAAATCTTAACATCTTCATTTTTCAGCTTCTTTGCAGATTCTGAAAGACGGAGTCTGCGGATATAATCTGAAGGCGTTATACCTGTCAGCATTTTAAAAAGCCTGTATGAATACCACGGCGAAAACAAAGCGGCGCCTGCTAAGTCTGCCATAGTGATCTCATCTGTTAAATGCGTTTCTATATAGTCCTGCATCCGTTGTACTGCTAAAATCTGTTCGTTCATATTTTCTCACCTCCGATAAATACATTATACTTCTTTTAAGAAAAGACTTCTCGACTATTTTTGCTGTTTACCTTATTTTTTGAAATAGCCGCAATTTTAATATAATAATCATATGTTTTATTGTAATGTTCAGATTGTTTTTTGTCAATATATTTAATAAAAAGAAGCGGCGCAACAATGCTGCACCGCTTCCGTTTAAAGCTGTTATAAATTGCTTATCAGATCATTCATATCATACATTCCTGCCGGCTTGTCGGTGATGAACTTAGCCGCCTTGATTGCGCCTACAGCAAAGACTTCCTTGCTGTGAGCGCTGTGCTTAAGCTCGATAACCTCGTCAGTACCTGCGAAAATGATTTCGTGGTCACCCACTATCGTGCCGCCGCGTACAGCGTGCAGACCGATTTCTGTTTTCTTTCTCTTTCTGCGTACGGCGTGTCTGTCGTATACGTATTCGGCAGGGAAAGAAAGTGTTTCGTCAATTGCATCCGCAATTGCAAGCGCCGTTCCCGAAGGAGCGTCAATCTTCTGATTGTGGTGACGTTCAACAATTTCTATATCAAAATTACCCTCTAAAAGCTTTGTAGCTTTTTTTGCAAGAGCAATAAGAAGATTAATTCCAAGACTCATGTTTGCGGAGAAGAAAACAGGGATTTCTTCTGACGCGTCTGTGAACTCCTTTTTCTGCTCATTTGTAAAGCCTGTTGTCGCAAGAATTACAGGCAGATGACGCTTTTTGCAGTAATTCAATATATTTGTAAGCGCTGACGGATGCGAAAAGTCGATTACAACATCAGCATCGCCTGTAAATTCATCCGGATTTGTGAAAACAGGATATGTGTTTTCGATTGAATCGTTTACGTCAAAGCCTGCCACGATTTCACAGTCGGGATCTTCATTTACAAGACGTGTTATAACCTGACCCATCTTACCGTTACAGCCGTTCATAATTATCTTTGTCATTGGTCTTACTCCTTTACGCCAGCTTCATACCAAAGTCAACCATAGACTTCTTAAGCTTTTCAAGGTTTGCGCTGTCCATATCCACAAGCGGCATACGAAGGTTGCCCGCATTAAAGCCAAGCAAGTTCATAGCTGTCTTTACAGGAACAGGATTAACCTCGATAAATAGGTTATTGATAAGGTCAAGCATATTAAGCTGAAGCTCTCTTGACTTTTCAACCTCACCGTTGAAATAATACTCACAAATATTATGTGTTTCCTGAGGAAGAATATTCGCAACAACTGATATTACGCCCTTTCCGCCAAGTGAAAGTGTCGGAACAATCATATCATCGTTGCCGGAATAGATGTACAATTCGGGAACCTCTGCGGCAACCTTTGCCATGTAGCTGATGTTTCCGCTTGCTTCCTTTACGGCTACGATATTTTCCACCTTTGCAAGCTCCTTTAGTGTGTCGATTGCAAAGCTCATGCCTGTTCTTGAAGGCACGTTGTAAAGAATTACAGGAACCTTTATAGCGTTTGCAATAGCTGTGAAGTGAGCTACAAGACCCTTTTGAGTAGTCTTGTTGTAGTACGGAGTTACTGAAAGTATTCCGTCAACGCCGAATTCTTCTGCCTTCTTTGAAAGCTCTACAGCGTGTGCGGTGTCATTTGAGCCTGTACCTGCGATTACGGGGATTCTGCCTGCTGCCTTTTCAACCGTGAACTTTATAGCTGCAAGATGCTCCTCGTCAGGCATTGTTGACGCTTCACCTGTTGTTCCGCAGATAATAATCGCGTCAGTGTTGTTTTCAATGTGGTATTCAATTAAATTTCCAAGCTCGTCATAGTTTGTCTTTAAGCCGTCAAACGGTGTTACAATAGCAACACCTGAGCCTGTGAATGGTAATACTTTTGCCATAATATCAATTCCTTTCTTTTATTTTTAATATAAATTATTGTTTAGCAGTATTGTGGGACGTCCCGTTGTAGGGGCGGCTATCAGCCGCCCGCCGTACACATTTCAATTCGGGCGGATAATATCCGCCCCTACGAACGCACGCCATCGGTTACGCCTATAAACAATAATTTAGTCCATGTAACCCTTTGCAGTAAGCAGCTCTGCAAGAAGAACAGCGCCGCCGGCTGCACCGCGTAGTGTATTGTGGCTCATGGAAACCATCTTATAATCGTACTGTGTTGATTCTCTTAAACGTCCGCAGCTTATTGCCATACCGCCGTCAACTTCACGCGCTGTCTTTATCTGCGGCTGATCAGGCTGATCCTTTTCAGTATATACATGGATAAACTGCTTCGGAGCGTGCGGAAGATTAAGCTTCTGAGGCTCGCCTGAATAATCAGCCCACATCTTTTCGATTTCTTCAATAGACGGCTTGTTTGCGCTGTCCTTGAATGAGAAGAAAATAGCCGCTGTGTGACCGTTTGAAACAGGAACTCTGTATGTCTGACACTCAATTGAAAGTGCATCTGACGGAACAATTTCCTTGCCCTCGATTTTACCGAGCACCTTGTTCGGCTCAACCTCTGACTTCATTTCCTCACCGCCGATATATGGGATAAGGTTGTCAACCATTTCGGGCCATGTTTCAAATGTCTTGCCAGCGCCTGAAATTGCTTGGTATGTTGTAACAAGAGCGTGGTCAATCGGATACTTCATGTTTATAACCGCCATTGCAGGAAGATATGACTGTAATGAACAGTTTGACTTAACTGCGATAAAGCCTCTCTTTGTGCCAAGTCTTTCACGCTGTGCAGGAATGATTTCAAGATGCTGCGGATTGATTTCCGGAATAATCATCGGTACATCGGGTGTGTGACGATGCGCTGAGTTGTTTGAAACAACCGGACATTCTGCCTTTGCGTATCTTTCCTCAAGAGCCTTGATTTCGTCCTTCTTCATGTCAACTGCGCAAAATACGAAGTCAACCTTCTTTGCGATTTCTTCAACATCATCTGTTGCGTTCATAACTATCATATCTGCTACAGAAGAAGGAATTTCCTCGTCCATAGCCCACTTGCTGCCTACAGCATCCTTGTATGATTTGCCCGCGCTTCTCGGAGAAGCTGCAAGGACTTCTATTGTATACCATGGATGGTCATGCAAAAGCGTGATGAAACGCTGTCCGACCATACCTGTTGCACCTATAATACCTACCTTGTAATTGTCTTTCATTTTGACTCTCCTTTGTTTAATTTAATTAAAAAAGCAGTAGTCAGAAACTACTGCCATGTTTGCATAACAAAACCAGCGATAGCTCCCCACCTTACGATGACAGTCATACCGCTTTTAACGGCATGCCCAGCAACAGCGCGTGCAATCGCACTGAAACTTCGGCGTCCTATCCTTTCACCGTATTTCACAGGTAACTGCATACCTCCGTACGGCTACTTTTATAAAAACGCGCCTCTACCTTGCTTTTATAATATAATACTACCACTATTAATAGTATGTGTCAATAGGGTAAATATTATTTTTTTGTTACATAATTACTTAAATCTTGCAAATTCCTGCGCCCAGTAAATTCCGTATTCGCCGCCCTTAATGACGCTTACGCCAAGACATTTGAAGTCGGGGTTTAATATATTTTTGCGGTGTCCCTCGCTGTTCATCCAGGATTCCACAACCGCCTCGGGTGAATATTGCCCTGCGGCAATGTTTTCGCCCGCCGCCCAGTAGGATATACCGGCTTTTTTCATTCTGTCAAATGGCGTTTCGCCGTCGGGGTTGTTGTGTGAAAAGAAATTGCGGTTTATCATATCCTCACAGTGCGTTTTTGCAAGCGCGGCAAGGGAATCATCCCATTGTAGCGGATTTAAGCCGTTTTTACTGCGCTCGTTGTTCGTCAGTATAAGCACCTGCTTTGCCCAGCTTTCAAAGCTGCTCTCCTGCGCTGTGATTGTAACAGTGCGCGTTTCGCCGTTCCAGTCCACCTGCGCGCCCGCCGCCTCTGAAACGGCGCGGAGCGGTACAAGTGTAAAATCATTATAAATAATCGGCGGAGTATTAAGCTCAATCACTTCATCATTGACATACATCACAGACCTGTCAATGAAAAGCGTTATAGCAATATCTTCTTTCTGCGCGGTGACACGTCTTTCGCTTTCAAACCACTGCACCGTCATGTCAAGCTTTTCAAATATTGCGCGGAACGGCACAAGCGTGGAGTCGTGTTGAATTATCGGAGCCTGCTCAAAGGACAGCTTTTCGTTGTTCAGATATACGGATATATCGTCCTCTGCAAATGCCGAAGCCGATATGCCCATCATAATAAGAAACAGTATTAAAAATCTTTTCATTAACCTCACTCCTCGAGAATATTATACAATAAATAAGCTATAATAACAAGAAGAAAAAAATGTATCATGGTATTGACAAACCTGTCTTATTATAATATAATAATATAGTTACTTAAGGTATTTTGAAATATTGCGGTAATATATTTAATATACTTGTAACACAAATGCTGACGTAGCTCAGTAGGCAGAGCACTTCATTGGTAATGAAGAGGTCGGCGGTTCGACTCCGCTCGTTAGCTCCATGGTAACGGTTCATTTCCCGCAAATGTGCGAAACTTTTTGCCGCAGGCAAAAAGTCTGGAAAAAGGACGGTTACGAACCAAAAAAGCGTCCACCAGCGCTTAAATAAAAATTGCACTCCGGCTTGGGAAACCGCCCTTGTCGGAGTGTTTTTTTGTTTCACAAAAAAGGCGCTGTTTTAAACAGCGCCTTTGTCGTCTGGTTCAATTTTACCGTTTTCCTTTTCAAAATTTCTTATACACTGATTAATCAGATAA
>CAMCPC010000042.1 GCA_945876665.1 uncultured Oscillospiraceae bacterium | reverse complement strand
ACGATTATCCGTTTTTGCAGAATCTGCCGCAGCGTGACGGCGTTATGGAGGGATACCTTTTCCCTGCCACATACGAAATCCCCGAGGGTATGTCGGCGCATGATATAATTGATCTTATGCTGTCAGCCTTTGATAGTCAGTTTAAGGCTGAATATTATGACCGCGCGGCGGAGCTTGGCATGACCGTAGACGAGATTATAACAATGGCTTCAATAGTCGAACGTGAGGCGGGCGACGGCGAAATGGCAAAGGTTGCAGGTGTGTTCTACAACAGAAGAAATGCCGGTATGAAGTTCCAATCATGTGCGACGGTGCAGTATATTCTGGGTGAAAGAAAGCCTGTGCTGTCAATTGCCGACACACAGATTGACTCGCCGTATAATACCTATATTTATCCCGGCTTCCCGATAGGCCCTATCTGTAACCCCGGCATTGAGAGCATACAGGCGGCGCTTTATCCCGAGGCGACTGACGCGTATTATTTCGTGCTTGGAAAGGACGGCACACACGTCTTCTCCAACACCTATGAGGAGCATGTTGCCGCAATGAACGGCTCCGACCCGACAATGTCGGTTGCTGATACGGCTATAGAAAATCAGGATAATTTAAAACAACAGTGATGAGGTTTGGTATATGTCAATAGAATACGATTTAAACGCAATTGTTCCGCCGTATATAACGGAATATCTGCGTGATAAAATGACGCACAATGATGAATTTCTGCACGAGCTTGAAAGATATGCCGAGGAAAACAGTGTGCCGATAGTAGAGCCTGAAACGGCAAGGTTTTTATCGGTTATGTGTCGCATAGCGAAACCGAAGAAAATCCTTGAGGTTGGCTGTGCAATTGGTTATTCCTCAATACTTATGGCACAGGCAACAGATGCGGATTGCGAAATTGCCACGCTTGAATGTAACGAGGACATGGTGCATATTGCACGCGAAAACATAAAAAAAGCGGGTTATGCGGAAAAAATATCGGTTATTGAGGCGGACGCAAAGGATTATCTTTCGTATATAGATGATGACGAAGTGTTTGATATTATCTTCCTTGACGGACCTAAGGCGCATTATATCTATATGCTTGACGAGTGTGTACGCCTATTGAAAAAGGGCGGCATGATTATATCCGACAATGTGCTTTACAAGGGCATGACCGCGGACGACAACCACGTTGTAAGACGTAAAATTACGATAGTAAAGCGTCTGAGAAAGTATATTGATATGCTTATGGAGCATAAAGAATTGGAAACATCGTTATTGCCGCTTGGCGACGGCGTGACGGTTTCGGTGAAAATTTGAGAAAAGTATTGATTTTTTGAGAAAAAGTTGGTATAATAAAAACAGATACAGAGGTATGCCGTTAAACGGTTGCCTCGGAACTGTTATTTTTGGGAATAACCGTCGCTGGGCAGAGTGACGGTTATTGTGCTTTTATGGCAGTTGCAATTAAAATAATTACAATAAATATTATTATTTTTACAACCTTTTTCATATACGCCACCTCCTTACCCGTGTTTAATCACGGGGTGAGGCTAACCGTCCAACTCTCATACATTCTGTATCTGCAAAAGGTATTTTATAATAGCCGACAAAATATGTCAATAACAGGCACATTACAAATAAAAAACAAATAGGGAATATAATTATGAAGAAACCTGAATTATTAGCTCCCGGAGGGAGCCTTGAAAAACTGAAAACAGCAATAGACTACGGCGCAGACGCGGTGTATATCGGCGGCGAGGCGTTTTCGCTGCGCGTTGCGGCGGAAAACTTCTCAAAGGAGGATATGCGTGAGGGCATAAAGTATGCCCATGACCGAGGTAAAAAGGTCTACCTTACTGCCAACATTCTTCCGCACAATGACGATATAGAGGAGTTTGAGGACTTTATCACCGAAATAAAGGACTACGGCTTTGACGCTGTGCTTATAGCGGATTTGGGACTTTTTGACATGATGCAGGAATTTGCGCCGGAAATACCAATCCACGTCAGCACACAGGCAAACAACGTAAATTACCGAAGTGCTATAAAGTGGCATAAAATGGGTGCGACAAGAGTTGTGCTTGCGCGTGAGATGTCGTTTCGCGAAATAGCGGAATTTCAGCAGAAAATTCCGGAGGATTTGGAGCTTGAAGCGTTCATACACGGCGCAATGTGCATATCATATTCGGGCAGATGCCTGTTGTCTAACTACATGACAGGACGTGACTCCAACATGGGCGCGTGTGCGCACCCGTGCAGGTGGAATTATAAGCTTGTGGAGGAAACACGTCCGGGAGAATATATGGACGTAATGGAAAATGAACGCGGCACTTTTATATTCAATTCAAAGGACTTGTGTACAATCCGCCATATTCCCGAACTGGTGCAGAGCGGTATTGCCAGTCTTAAAATTGAGGGACGCGTAAAAACTTCGTATTACGTTGCAACGGTGGTTGGCGCGTACAGACGCGAGATAGACCGCTACTTTGCAGATCCGGAAAATTATGTGTTCAACGAGGCGGAATATGAGGAATTGTGCAAGGTGAGCCACCGTCCGTATACAACAGGATTTTACTTCGGCAAGCCTGACGAAAACTCGCAGGTGTACACCTCAAGCTCATACATCCGCGACTATGACCTTGTGGGCATAGTGCAGTCATATGATGCTGAAACAGGTATTGCTACGGTGTCGCAGCGTAACCGATTCTTTAAGGGTGACGAGGTTGAAATAATACAGCCGATGAAGCCGTTTTTTACGCAGACAATTGATAGCATGACAGACGAGAACGGCAATGAAATAGATGTTGCAAACCACGCAGAACAGATCGTACATTTCAAGAGTGTGCAGCCTGTATGCGAGGGCGCGATGATTCGTAAAAAAAGGTAAAAAATCAGTGCAGATTGATAAAAAAACCAACTTTTTTTATCAGTCTGCTTTTCTTTTTATCAAATCTATGGTAGAGTTAAAATAATATTGCAGAGAGAAAAATTTAAAGAAAAGGAGTAATGTTTATGAAAAAACAAATTAAAAAGCTGCTCTGTGCGGCATTGTCATTGACAATGGTTGCGGGCAGTATTGTATTGCCGACTGCGGCAAGCGCGGAAATTACACCGCTTGTTGAGGGTGATACCGTTCTTAATGAATGGAAGTTCGATTTCGGCGCTGAAGGTGCTACGCCTGAGGAGGGTTTCACTCTTGTAACTCCGGACAGAAACTATGTAACAGCGAAGGATTACGGTTTCCTTGGTATTGACGAGGAAAGCTACAAGCTTGGCAACCGTCTTGATGGATTTGGCAATCAGGAAGGACAGGTGATTGAGCTTGAAGCAGGCGGCGGAACAGGTCTTAGTGACGGTATAGGCTCTGTTGGAGAAGATGCTTTTGGAAATGCTGGAGATAAGTATTATCCAACTCGTTTTGCTCTGAAGGTTGCGGACGAACAATATTTCAGAGTTAAGGCGACAGTAACAACACTTGATCCGACAAAGGATGCAAATGTTTCACTTTATACATCAAGAAAGCATCCTATTATTAAAAATACAACTGTGGCGGCAGGTGAAACAAAGACAGTTGAATTTTCAGTAAGAACAACGCCGATTTATTATGAAAAGTCAACACCTAAGGGCACAATAGCGGATGAATTGGTAAATGTCTGTGTACTTGGTGAAAACTCTGCTCTTGCGGCGCTTGAAATTCAGCAGGTCGAAACGCTGCCTGTAATGTGGGTACTTGGTGACTCAACAGTTACGGACGGTAATGCTTCACTTCCGTATTTTGATTTGCAGAATTACACTGGCGTAGGTACAGGTCTTACCATGTATCTTCCAAGAAACATGGCAATGGTAAACGAAGGTGAAGGCGGACTTAACGCTGCGGATAATAACCATTTCAATATGGTAAAAAGTCGTATTAAGGCAGGCGACTATATGTATGTTGAATATGGTCACAATCACAAGGATGACGGCCCGACAGGCTATACTGCAAACCTTGATAAGTACTATGAGGCTTGTCACAGCGTAGGTGCAAAGCTTATTATTGTCAGCCCTATCGAAAGAATTAATCAGTGGGATGCTGCTACAAGCCAGTATACACAGACGCTTAACGGTTTCGCAGATGCAGGTGAGGCATATGTCGCAGCTAAGGTTGCGGCAGGCGCAACGGATATAGCATATGTTGACCTTAATGATTTCAGTATTAATTGGTATAACAAGATAACAACTGATAACGACGGTGCAGCTAATGCAATCAAGTTCTACTTCCAGACTGCAAAGGGCGGCGGAACTGACCAAACTCACCCGAATGACGCAGGTGCAGAGCATCTTGCGTATGAATTTATGAAGGCTGCTCAGGCTGTTACAGATACAACGCAGAAGGCAGTTGTTGACGGCTTCCTTACAAATATGACAGAAGAAACTCCGAAGGTTATTTCAACAGATATAACATCATTGGGCGGTCCGTCAAATGACGCTTGGCCGATATACGTTGTACAGACAAAAGAGAAGTATCCTGTTGCTGTAAAGACAATAAATTTTGATGAAAGCGGAAGGATAACATCTGCGGATGTAGAAACACGTCAGGCTGAAATTCTGATGACAGCTTACGGAATTATCATTATTACAGTTTATAATGAGGACGGAACTGAAAAGGGTAAGCTTTATGCGGTAGATCAGGTTGATAACTCAACAGGCTACGGCCCGCAGAAAATTACGAATTTCAGAGGTGACGTTACTCTTGGTGAGAACGATACATATTCAGCGATAGTAATGCAGGCACTTGATTCTGCTGAAGGCTTGGTTGTAGATGAAGACGCTAATCAGCCGTATTCTGCTGTTTACAGACCGTCAGAAATAACCGAGCAGCTTCTTTTGAATGAGGACGGCGACGGAAACGAGGATTTTGATTTCTATGGCGCAACATACAGCGGTGATGCGGTTTCACAGCTGAGCGACTATAATGACTGGATCAGAATCGGCAGCGCCGGTATTGACTTGTCACTTGGTGAAACAGATACATTCAAATATGCAACAATCAGTTCTGATGGTGCAAAGAATGGCAGTGCGAATCAGGGTTCATGTTATATTTCGAAGAATCTTGAGAATGAAATCGGAACAACAGGAAGATATATGATTTCCGCTGACTTTAAGTATGTATCGGGCAATGGCTTAAATGCAAGACTTGTAACCGGTCATAGTGACAAAGTTCTCGGCGGTTCTGAGGGACTTACAGCGTTTACTATCGCAGATGGCGGTAAGGTAACGTGCAACGGTATTGTAGCAGGTACAATTTCTGCGTTGAACTTCACAAATGTTAAATATGTGCTTGATATGGATTTGGGTACAGCCACTGTTTCAGTAGGCGGTGGAGATGAAGTGGTTGTTGATGTGGCAAATTATCAGACAAGCGGTACAGTTATAAGTCCGTCGAAGATAACACAGCTTCTGTTTGAAGGAAATAAGATTGCATATAAAGTACAGGTTGCAAATCTTACGGTTGCAAAATTAAAGGACCAGACGCTGCCGGAATATACATTAACGGTTGCGTCAAATGATAATAGCAGAGGCACTGTTTCTGTAACTTATGAAACAGAGGAACCAACAACGACAGAGGAACCAACAACGACAGAGGAACCAACAACGACAGAGGAACCAACAACAACAGAGGAACCAACATCAACAAATGAGCTGACAGAGGTTCAGACGCTTTCTGCTGATGAAGATGTGACGCTTTCATATGTATTTGGCAATGCTGTTGTCAAAGCAAACAAAGAGGCAAGTGTTACGGTAATTGAAGCGGCATATAATGAGGACAACACGTTAAAATCAGTAAAGTCCACACCGCTGACGTTTGAAGAGGCGGGAGAGAAAGCTGTTACGGTAGCATATGGAAGCAAAATTATGCTTTGGGATTCTCTTGAAGGAATGAACCCGCTTGTGGCACCTGTAAACGCAGTGTTAGAAGGAAAAGCTGTGACTGTGCCGCTGAATACGGTTGTAACAGCTTCTGCTCACGTGAATGAAGGATATGTATTCATGGGTTGGAAGGACGTAAACGGAAAACTTATATCGGAAGATGCTGAGTACACTTTCAGATTGCGCGATAATACAAATCTTATTGCAGATTATGCTAAAGAGCCGGGCGTTGAGGATATTACGAGCTATTCACTGGATGCGACAAGTACATTCCTAAAGGCAGATGTAGGCGCTACTACAACAATGGTAATTGTTGATCCTGTTGATGCGTCAGGAACACCTATGGACAAGGTGAAAAATTCAGATCTTACATGGTCATGCGCAGAACAGGGAATAACTGTTGATGAAAATGGTGTTGTAACGGTCGGTTCGGAATTTTCACTTGGTGATGCGGTTACAAAAACAATAACTGTTGAAGGAAAACTTAATGGTATAACGAAAACTTGTCAGATTGTTCTTCATGGATATACATACAGTGAGGATTTCTCAAATGTTAAGGATTCATGGGGCTTTACAACAAGCGGCGGTGTATCTGTGGTTGATGGATATTTGAAATTGCTTGTGAATAGTGGTGCGGGCAGCTCATCGGTACAGGAAAAGACTCTTGAAGCTGATATAGCGGCAGCGAAAAAAGTAAGTATTAAGTTTGACTGGAAGGCTCTTATTGAAGCGACTAAGGGAAGACATTCATATTTTGCCTTGATGGATTCTTCTAACAATGTAATCTTCATTATGCAGGCAAATGGTAAAGATGGCATTTCTTATTCAACAACAAGTGCAGATTCGCTTACAAAGCTTGCTTCATACAGCCAAAATTGGTATACGGCTGATTTGACACTTGATTTTGAAGCTAAGACAATCAATGGTACAATAGCTGATAACACAGGAAAGACTGTAAAGACCTTTACTAATGAGGTACTTAATGCAAGCGCGGCAAGCTTGGCTAAGATGTATGCAACGAATACATATTCGGCAGCTCCTTTAGCCATAGATAATGTGTGCATAAAGGTTTATTGATATAAAAAAGAACCGTGTAAACGGTTCTTTTTTTGTATATGAAGTAGTCTTTCGTGTGGCAATTTTACAGTAAAGACCGTAGAAATACGGTCTTTTTTTGTTATTTTGAGATAAAAATCAAGGCAATGTTTCTAAAATTGACCGATTATTTTTGTGCAAATTTACGAACTAAAATTTGTTAATGATGTTGCACAAAAGTTAAAAATGTGATACAATATATACCATGTAGACGGGTGTATATTGTGCAAGTTGACATAAATTTACACAAAAACCCGCAAAATAACGGCTCAGGCATGAGCCAGGGAAAAAAGAAAGGGAGAGAAGAAATGAAAAGTAAAAAACTAATTTCATTACTTTGCGCTGCGGCTTTGTCAGCGTCAAGCTTTGCAGGCTTGGCAGTAACCGCAAGCGCAGCAACCACAGATGATATTCTCTGGTCGGACACGTTTAATAATGCGGCTACGGGAGTATTATTGGACGGTACTGTAAGCGTAAATTCTGCAACAAACGATACGGCAATAAGCGGTTTAAAGTTTGTAACAACAAACCGTGGCGCAGGTGACAAAGGTTGTTATTACGATGCAAATAACAATTATGTTCTCACTGGCTCATATTATGCAGTCAATGAGAAGGCAGACGCAACAGACAAGTATGTGCGTATGAGCTTCCCGGTTTTCGGCGACTTTGAAACTGCCGGAAGAGGAAGATGGGCTCATGTTGATTTAGGATCAGGTTATGCGGCAACGGCTGATAAAGACGTTATTATGGACTTTGATCTAAAGCTTAATGATGGCTTGACGAAGGGTGAGAAATCAGCAGCAAATCCTGTACTTCGTATAGGTTCATTCACAGAGGATACAGAAAACGGCGGTACCGCAACAGCAGTAAAAATTGACAAGGCTGCTGCAAGCTTAGGTGATGATTGGGTACACGCAAGAATTATTGTATCAAACTCAACAGGTGCTAAGCTTTACATAGGCGGTACAGAAGTTACAAGTGTAGCCAATGCCAATGTGAAGGCACTTAATACTATAGGCTTGTATTCAGCTGACGGCGCTTCAAACTGCGGTGATGCTATGACTGACTTGGTTGGCAATAGTGCGTATGACGACGGTACTTTGAATGACCCGGCTAAGCTTACACAGACACCAACAGCTGACATAGATAATGTAATTATTTATAATGAAGCAGCAGGTGTGGCTACAGGTACAAGTGTGGCTCCGGGCGCACAGAGCCAGGAAGGCGGTTCAACACCGGCTCCTGTTGCAACTCCGGTAGTAGTTCCGGCGGTTGACGTTTCTCTTTCAGCTCCTGAAGGTGTAACAGGCTTGCAGTCATATACATTCGACAATGTAGCAACTAAGAAGTGGTCTCTTGGAACAGAAGATACAGATGACTCGACACATATTCCGGGT
>CAMCPC010000041.1 GCA_945876665.1 uncultured Oscillospiraceae bacterium | reverse complement strand
TGAATTGATGTGAATTATGGTGTATAATTAGTTTTAGTAAATGCGTGACTTAATGAAAGGAATCAAAATGAAATCAAAAACGACATATATATGCAATGAATGCGGCTACAAATCGCCCAAGTGGCTCGGAAAATGTCCCGGCTGCAACAGCTGGAACACGATGGAGGAAACACTCATAACTCCCGAAAAGAAAACCTCCGCCACAAAAGCGCTTGTAAGGGAAAGTGCTGTCAGCGCGCGTATGCCGAAGAAAATAGGCGACATCAAGGCAGGCTTTGAAACGCGTTATAAGACAGGACTTAAGGAGCTTGACAGAGTGCTTGGCGGCGGAATTGTAAAAGGCTCGCTTATTCTTGTGGGCGGTGACCCGGGTATAGGCAAATCAACGCTGCTTTTGCAGATATGCCAGAAAGCGGGCGAGGATAAGAAAATCCTTTATGTGTCGGGCGAGGAATCCGAGGGACAAATAAAAATCCGCGCGGAGCGTCTTGGTGTTACCACGGAAAATCTGTATCTTATATCGGAAACAGACGTGGAATTGGTAATCGAGTGCATAAACGAGGTTAAGCCCGACATAGTTATAATCGACTCAATACAGACCATGAACCGTGAGGATATTGCCAGCGCGGCGGGAAGCGTGCCGCAGGTCAGAGAGGCAACAAACGCGTTCATGCGTATCGCAAAATCAATGGGCATTGCAATGTTTATTGTAGGTCATGTTACAAAAGAAGGTGCAATTGCAGGTCCGAGAGTGCTGGAGCATATGGTGGACTGTGTGCTGTATTTTGAGGGTGATAAGCAGCTTTCGTTCAGAATACTGAGAGCGGTCAAGAATCGTTTCGGCTCAACAAATGAAATCGGCGTGTTTGAAATGCTTGATACGGGGCTGCGTGAGGTGGAAAACCCGTCCATGATGCTGCTTGAGGGCAGAAATGCCGATATATCCGGAAACGCTATTGTGTGTACAATGGAGGGCAGCCGCGGCGTCATGGCGGAGATACAGGCGCTTGTCACACCTACGGGCTTCGGCAATCCGCGCCGTATGGCTAACGGTATTGACCTTTACCGTTCGTTGCTGCTTATTGCGGTGCTTGAAAAGAGGGCAAGAATGAATTTGTCCAATTCGGACGTTTATCTGAACGTTGCGGGCGGACTGAGGATTGACGAAACAGCTGTTGACCTTGGTATCTGCGCTGCGATTGCCGCAAGTCAGGCGGATATAGCCTTGCCGCCCGACATGATATTTATCGGCGAGGTGGGACTTGGCGGTGAGCTGCGCGGCGTGTCACAGCTTGAAAAGCGTATCAATGAGGCGGCAAAGCTTGGTTTTAAATCAGCTATCGTTCCGAAGCAGTCGCTGCGCGGTGTAAAGGTTCCTGACGGGTTTGCTGCGTACGGCATAAGAACCGTGTCGGAGATGATAAATATGTTAAGACGCAAATAGGTTGACATTTCGGACAATTTATATTATAATTATAGGATAATCAGAGGAAAAAGATTAAGGAGTTTTGATTTTGGAAGAAACGAGAACAGGCGGCGGTAAGGAATTTGTTTTTTCAATGATATGGGCGGTTGTTCTGCTTTTTATCGGAAAAATCTTAATTGAGGCGCTGCCGAATTATAAGATAATCGGCACAGTTATTACAATACTGATGTTCTGCGTGCTTGGATTTTTTGTGCTGACACGTTACAGCGCAATATTCACTTACAGCCTGAAAAATGATCGTCTGCGCGTGAACAGGAAAATCGGACACCGCAATAAAGAGGTTGATTTCGCCATGTCCTCCGTGAAGTCTGTGACAAAGCACAGACCGGATAAAGCTCCTAAGAATATTCAGAATATGAAAACTAAGGTGTTTTCACAAAAGGACATCTGGTATATAGTTTACGAAAAGAACAAAGCTGACAATATGCTTGTATGCGAAATCTCAAAAAAGATGGCGGATAAAATAAAGAGCAGGGCAAAATCAAATCAGTATACATGACAAATAAAGGGGTTTATATATATGAATGTTATAGGGGTACGCTTCAAGCCTGCGGGCAAAACGTACTATTTTGACCCGCTTGATATGGAAATCAGGCGAGGCAATCATGTAATAGTTGAAACGGCAAGAGGCATGGAATACGGCGAAGTGGTAATGGGCATTAAGTCCATTGAAGCGGAGCAGTTTAAAAAGCCTGTAAAGGGCGTTATACGTATCGCCACCGATGAGGATACCGAAAAATACAATAAAAACAAGGAGCTTGAAAAGGAAGCCTACAAGATATGTATTGAAAAGATAAGAAAGCATAATCTTGAAATGAAGCTTGTTGAGGTGGAATACACCTTTGACGGGACAAAAATCCTGTTCTATTTCACAGCCGACGGCAGAGTGGATTTCCGTGAGCTGGTAAAGGATTTGGCAACTGTGTTCAAGACAAGGATTGAACTGAGGCAGATAGGCGTGAGGGATGAAGCGAAAACACTCGGAAGCATCGGAGTGTGTGGTAAAAGCCTATGCTGCAGTCAGTTCTTAGGCGAGTTTGCTCCCGTTTCCATAAAGATGGCTAAGGAACAGGGGCTGTCGCTTAACCCGACCAAGATTTCCGGAGCCTGCGGAAGGCTGATGTGCTGTCTTAAGTATGAGCAGGACACATATGAGGAGCTTCTCAAGGTGACTCCGAGACAGGGCGCGCTTGTAAAGACACCCGACGGAAACGGAACTGTCGAATCCGTGAGTTTGCTCAAGGGGCTTGTAAAGGTCAAGCTTGATGATGAAAACGAAAAAACTCTTAAGGAATTCAATGTTTCAGACGTAAAGGTTCTAAAACGTAATAACAAGAATAATGAGTTACCAAAGGAAAACAACGCCAACTAAAATATTTGTAAAAACTATTGAAGTATAAGGGTTTTCGTGTTATAATCATATTGATAAACGTTCAGTGAGGACGTAATCGAAATAAGGAGGTGTATCAAAATGGCATTTGCAATTTCTGACGAATGCATCGCATGCGGCGCATGTGCTGCAGAATGTCCTGTAAGCGCTATTACAGAGGGTGACGGTAAGTACGTTATCGATGCAGATACATGTATCGAATGCGGCGCATGCGCCGGCACATGCCCTGTAGGTGCTCCTGCACAGGCGTAAGTAATATCGGGATAAAAAGGTGTTGTATTGGTAATGGCAATACAGCACCTTTTTTTCATATAACATATGATAAAATCAGGAGGTAATACAAATGAAAAGGATGACTCTTATCATTGCCGCCGCCATTATGGCGATAATGCTTGCATCATGTTCCTCGGGAAGGGTTGTATATGAACAGCAGACTGACAAACTTCCGCCGACGGGCAGAACGTGGACAGTGCTTGTGTATATGTGCGGCGGAAGTGAAGAAAGTCTGAACGGCACAGCTTCAAAAAAGCTGGACGACATAATGAACGTTGATTATCCTGAAAATGTAAACGTTATAGTACAGACAGGCGGCAGCAGTGAGTGGCATAAAAAGGGTATATACAGCGATTACACACAGCGTTTTGAGGCGGGAAAGGATACTCTTTATCTTGCTGATCAGGCTATTGCGGCAAATATGGGAGATTATAATACTCTTGCCGATTTCCTTACATGGGGAACGTCAAATTATAAGTCCGATAATTATATGCTTATTCTGTCGGGCGCAGGCGGCGGCAGTATGTACGGTATGGCATATGACGAACTGAATGACAACGACTGCCTTAATCTTGAGGAAATATCGTACGCAATGAGTCTTGCAGGCAAGAGTTTTGACATTGTCGGACTTGACGCATCTCTTATGGGAAGTCTTGAAACCGCATCGGCTCTTTCGACATATGCCGATTACCTTGTTGCGCCGCAGGATGTTCAGGGTGCGGGCGATTGGGATTACGAGGGCGCGCTGCAGTATGTATGTGACAATCCTTCATCTGATGCGGGTGAAATATGTAAAGCAATATGTGATAAATATTACAGCAGATGTGTGAAAAACGGCAGCGCGGCAGACGCGGCAATGTCGGTGGCGGATATGTCCAAGGTATCCGCGCTTAATCAGGCATTTGACGGTATGGCAGGTGATATGCTTACTTCAACGGATTCAATGCCTGACTATATAAATATGTCAAAGGCGTTAAGCGCTGTTCATATATACGGCGGCGCAACTGCGGATGAGGGATATTCAAACCTTGTTGACCTCGGTGATACAGCGCTGAAAATAAGAGATTATGTGGGAAATACTGCCGATATGCTCATAGAAGCGCTTAATGAAACAGTGATTTACAGAGTGTGCGGCGAGCGTCAGAAGAATTCTACAGGACTGGGCGTATACTATCCTCTTTACGCGGATAATGACCAGCTTCAGCAATACATGGATATTGCCGCAAGCAATAAGTATAAGGAATTTCTGCGCAAGATATGTATAAACTGCTCCGTTGAGGACAAAACGGCAAATACTGCCGACTATACCTCATCATGGGCATGGACTACCTATAATGACGATATGTCATGGCTTGAGTATGCTACAATTCTTGACGGAAATTCATATGAACTGAATATTGCGGGTAATATGGATTTGTTCTCCGATGTGTCGATTAACCTGTATAAGGCTGACAGCAAAAGCGGTAAATATGTGTTTATAGGCAAGTACAAAGACCTCGAAACCAACTGGGAGGGCGGCATATTCAAGGATAATTTCAGCGGACGTATGCCGCGCCTTGCAAGCAAAAACGTTACCATGCGCCTTGTAAGAAGCTACGAGGATTATGACCTGTATGCGATACCGGTTGTTCTGAACGGCGTCAGAAGCAGTGTGCGCGTGCAGTATGACCGTGACAGGAATGATTATGACATAATAGGCGTCTGGTCTGGCGCTGAAGAAAACGGCATGGTGAGCAGCCCTGTTCGTAAGCTTGGAATGTTTGACCGTATTACACCTGTGCTTGCGGTGTATGACGAGGAGCATAAAAAGACAGAATATGTAATGGGTTCTGTCGGAATGAAGCTTGGCAGCGGCGTAAGTGAAGGCAATATAGGTGACGGCGAATATATATTTGAATACGAAATGACGGATATATACGGACAGAAGCGACGCGGCACACCTGTTAAATGTAGTGCGTCCGGAGGAAAAATTAAATTTGAATAGAAGGTACAGACTTTGGAAAATACACAGAAATTAATAGAATTTATTGAAAAAAGCACAGACTGCTATCATGCGGTTAAGTCGGTAAGGGAAAGACTTGAGGGCGAAGGGTTTACGGAGCTTTGCGAGGACGGCAGATGGACAATAAATGAGGGCGGAAAATATTACGTTGTGCGTAATTATTCGTCTGTTATCGCATTTAAAGTTCCCGAAAAGAATTATAAATCATTTCTGATATGCGCGTCACATACGGACTCGCCATGCTTCAAGCTGAAAAGCAATTTTGAAATATCAGCTGAAAATATGGTAAAGCTCAGTGTTGAGGGCTACGGCGGAATGATAATGTCCTCATGGCTTGACAGACCACTGTCCGTCAGCGGACGCGTGGTGACGGTCAAAGACGGAAAGGTACAGACGCGCCTTGTAAATATTGACCGCGATCTGCTTATGATTCCCAATCTTGCAATCCATATGAGCAGGGATATAAACAAGGGTTATGAGTTTAATGTAAAGCGTGATATGTGTCCGCTTGCCGGCGGAAAAGACGGCGCGCTTATAGATATTGTCGCCGAAAACGCGGGTGTTAAAAAGGACGATATAAAGGGCTTTGACTTGTCGCTGTATAATCGTATGAGAGGAACGGTAACCGGTACGGATAACGAGTATTTTTCTGCGCCGAGAATAGATGATTTGCAGTGCGTTTATACTACTCTTGAGGGATTTCTTGATTCGGAAAGTGAGAACGCAATATCAGTGTTTGCCGCCTTTGATAATGAGGAGGTCGGCAGCGGAACAAAGCAGGGCGCGAAATCGGGATTTCTGCGTGATACCTTAGAGAGAATAAATGCTGCTCTTGGCGGTGATGAAGAAGATTATAAGAGGGCAGTGGCGCAGAGCTTTATGCTGTCCTGTGACAATGCCCATGCCGTTCACCCTAATCATGCCGACAAGTCTGACAGCGCTAACCGCGTATATATGAACGGCGGTATTGTTATAAAGTATAACGCAAATCAGCGATATACAACGGACGCTGTTTCGGAAGCGGTTGTCAAATACGTGTGCGAAAAAGCGGAGGTGCCGTATCAGCTGTATGCCAACAGGAGTGACATCCCCGGCGGCTCAACGCTGGGCAATCTGTCAAATGAAAAGGTGTCTTTGAATACTGCTGATATAGGTCTTGCGCAGCTTGCCATGCACTCTGCCTATGAAACGGCAGGAAGTAAGGATACGACATATATGATTAACTTTGTAAAGACATTTTATGAAAGCAATTTGGAATGGTGAATTCCCAAAGTAAATTCTACAGTTGGAAATCGGTGGAATTTAGTATGAGAAATAAGCGGAATTTAATATAGGAAAAGCGAAGAAAAAGCGAAGAAAGAGCGAAAATGAAACGAAATTCGAGCAAAAAAGATAAAAAAGGACAAGCCAAAAAAGCCTGAGAGGTATGTTTCCCAGACTAAATTCCACTATGGTAGAATTTACTTTAAGAAAAAAGCTTTAACAATTTTGAGGTTTGAATGACATCTTTAGGTGAGACAAAAGAAATACCCAAAGCCTCTGCAAGTTCTATGGAATATGTAAATGTAAACATATCATAAGAACTTTTGCCGTTAAATTGCTTTCTTTTCACGCCGTTAATGTGAGAAAAGATGAGGTTGACGTTTTCCTGCGTGAAGTTATCAAAAGAAGTACCTGATTCAACGATTCCTCGAAACAAAGTATGGTTGTTTTCGACGTGCGGCTTTTGGTATGGCGCATTGGGATCGCAGAAAAACATACGGGTTTCCGGTTGTTCATCTAATCCATTCTCAAAAGATGAAACATCGCTGAATTCGCCGCCGTTATCCGTCAGAAGGACGGGAAAAGCATCTGCAAAACGAAAATCGGCAGAGCGTAGTTTTTCTTTCAGTAAACGGATTTTCCGCGCTGCCTCGGCAGCGGTCTTGTTATCGAGCAGTAAGCCAAACATAAAATCTACGTTTACAAATTGAAAGGTCATAATTACTTTTCCGCCAATTCTTCCGATAACGGTATCCATTTCAACGTAGTTGGTATGGGGATTTTCTTCAAGATACAGAAGGAAATCCTCAAAACTCCTGCCAACTTTAACGCCTTTTGGAACATACTCACCTTTGGCTTTTTTTCTTGGCTTGAATTTAGCAGCTCGTGGCAGATCAATTTTGGATATGGTGTAATATCCAGATTCAATATGGCGGTATACCGTTGATTTCGAGACGGAGAGATTATTCGCCTGTATGGCATGGTAAATGTTTTGTCCGGATTTTACCGCTGAAGATATGATCTGTTCGGTCTTGTAGAATTCTTCCTTTGTAAGAGGTATTCCTTCCCTCGATTCGACTAATACAGACTCGTATTCTTTTTGGGCTGTTTTAGCATGGTAACTTCTACGAGGATAGCTGCAGTTGCTGTGGTTTCTCTTTGGACATCCATTACACACAAACGGAGCTTTCAATAATTTGGGACAACATTCGTCCGTTTTGGTAAAACTATTCGTGTAGGTGTGAGCGTGCAATTTCACTTCTTTGGAAATTGTGGTTTGATCTTTGCCTACTCTTTGCCCGATTGCCTTAAATGTCATTCCTTTGTTCAGACATTCTTGGATTTCGATTCGATCATCGAGCGTCATGTGTTTGTTTTTCTTTTTGTTGGTCATTGTCTGGTTCCTCCTTTTCCCAGACTAAATTCTACCACTTTTTCTTTCCCAGACTAAATTCTACTTAAAATTCCACTGTGGAATTTACTTTGGGAATTCACCTTGGTATCAATTTAGAAATAATATTAGAAAATGTGATTGACTTTTGCGCAGAAATATGATATACTAATAATAGCCATTAAATGGCAATCAATTATATGAAGTAATTTTTTAACTAAAGAAGTTCTATAACCTTGTCTAATGAGGTTAACGTTGTTTAAGTTTTGTGCGCTACAAAGCGTAAAGTAATTAAAGGAGATTGTGTAAAGGGTGTATTATGCCCTTTTAAAAATGAATAGCACGGAGAAGTAAACACGGTCAGTATTTGACGGTGTTTTTTTGAACTTAAAGGAGGAAAAGAGGTTTTGCGGTTGGAGCATATTTTTTTGGAGAGGAGGTGTTGCTTGTGTTATTTGTAAATTTAATTTATTTTTCAGAATACATAGTAACATACAGTTTTAAGATCAACACTATATTAACCGCCTCCTACCGCGCAACAAAATAATAGCAGGGTTATATTATGGATAATGATTTTCTTGCTGA
>CAMCPC010000040.1 GCA_945876665.1 uncultured Oscillospiraceae bacterium | reverse complement strand
TAACCCACACTTTCAAGATACGCCGCGCGTATGCCGTCCGTCAGCGTGTCCGCAAGACGTGCCTTTAAAATACCATGCTTTGTAATCGCCTCAAAGGGTTCATATGAATACTGTTTTAAAATATCCTTGTGACAGCATGGTACGCTGACAATCGCGCGTGACTGCGAGCGTATGCCAAGACCAAGCGCCATATCAGTTGCCGTGTCGCAGGCATGGAGCGATACGACTATATCAGGCCGCACATTCGGCGTATACTCCGTCAAGTCCGCCTGTATAAATTCCATATTGTTATAGCCGAGATTTTTCGCCATGCGCTTTGACGCGTTTATAACCGTTTCGGAATAGTCCACACCGATAAAACGGCACTTCTTTTTAAGGATTTCACGCAAGTAAAAGTTCAGTACAAAGGACAGATAGCTTTTACCACAGGCAGCATCAAGAATAACGTACTCGTCACGCTCGCCGATTTCTTTTAAAACTCCCTGCATCAGTTCAACAAAGTAATCAATCTGATTGTACTTGCGGATTTTGTCGTTCTTTATCTTGCCGTTCTTTGCAAGTATACCGATTTCGGTCAACAAATCCTTTGCAAGCGCGGGATTTACCACATATTCGCGCCCTGTCTGCACAACGCTTGTTTTGTTAACCTCTGCGGTCACGTCCTCGTGGCGCATATTCACCTTTTTGTCGTTCGCGTCAATCACAATTTTCGCGCCGCGCTCGCTGTAAATTATCTGCGCCTCGTCGTACTTCAAAAGCTCCTGAGCAATTATATCCCACAGCGCGTCACGCTCCACCGCGCGCTTTACCGCCTGATAGTCAAGCGTGATTTCGTCATTCTGCAATATCTTTGCGGGGAAGTTTTTTGTTCCCGACTTGAAATTTATTGTTATGTCCGTGAAAAAGTCCCTGTTTTCCTCCATTCGCGAAAGAAGTCCCGAGAAAAACAGGTCTACCTTTGATACTGTCTTTTTGTTCATATTTTATTACCCTTTATTGTTTGTCAAACAGGGCGCTCATTGAGCGCCCTTGTGAATTTTGATTTTATAATTCAATAATCAATTTTCTGCCTGTCGGTTCGTATCGGCGGTACTTCACGCCCACCATGTCAAACATTTTCTTTGACGCAATAGTGTTGGACGAATCGGCGTATTTGTCCGACATATACACAACCTCACGTATGCCCGACTGAATAATCGCCTTCGCGCACTCGTTGCACGGAAACAGCGTAACATATAATTTTGCGCCCTCAAGTGAGCCGGAGCTGCGGTTTAAAATTGCGTTCAGCTCCGCATGGCAGACGTACATATATTTCGTATTGACAGGATCAGGGTTTTCCCTGTCCCAAGGCATATCGTCGTCGTTACACCCTATCGGCATACCGTTATATCCGAGGGACAATATCTTGTTTTCGTGGTTCACAATGCACGCGCCCACCTGCGTATTCTCGTCCTTGCTGCGCTGCGCCGACAAACTCGCGATACCCATAAAATATTCGTCCCATGATATGTAGTCTTGTCTTTTCATCTAACTACACCTCAATTATACTTCTTTATACCAATATCACTTCTGTGGAATTCGTCCGTCCATGAAATTTTACTAACACCCGCGTATGCGTTTTTAATCGCCTCGTCAAGGTCATTACCCACAGCCGTAACACCCAATACGCGTCCGCCGTTTGTGACAATTTTGCCGTCCTTTATTGCAGTGCCTGCGTGGAACACGGTCAGGTCGCCCACATTGTCAAGACCGGTAATCTCATAGCCCTTTTTATAGCTTACAGGATAGCCGCCCGACGCCATAACAACGCACACAGCCGCGTTATCCTCCCATTCGATTTCGATTTCGTCAAGGCGCTCGTCAATAACAGCCTCCATGATTTCAACCAAATCCGTTTTTAATCTCGGAAGTACGACCTGTGTTTCGGGATCGCCGAAACGGCAGTTGTATTCGATAACCTTAACGCCGTTGGCGGTCATCATAAGACCGAAATACAGCACACCCTTGAACGGTCTGCCCTCTGCGCTCATAGCCTTTATAGTCGGCAGGAATATGTTTTCCATGCACTCTGCCGCCTTTGCGTCGTCATAAAGACGGCTCGGCGAGAATGTACCCATACCACCTGTGTTAAGTCCCTCGTCATTGTCGTAGGCTCTCTTGTGGTCCTGTGCGCTGACCATCGGCTTAACTGTCTTGCCGTCTGTGAACGCAAGCACGCTGACCTCCGGGCCTGTCAGAAATTCTTCAATTACAACACGGCTGCCGCTCTTGCCGAACTTGCCGTCGTCTATCATTTCATGTACAGCCTGCTCGGCTTCTTCTAAATTCTGCGCGATTATAACGCCCTTGCCGAGTGCAAGTCCGTCAGCCTTGATAACAGTCGGGAATGTGCCTTTTTTGATGTACTCAATAGCCGATGCGCTGTCTGTGAACACCTCATATCCGGCTGTGGGTATATTGTACTTCTTCATAAGCTCCTTTGAAAAAGCCTTGCTGCCCTCGATAATCGCCGCGTTTGCGCGCGGGCCGAATGCGCGGATACCCTCTTTTTCCATTGCATCAACCATGCCCAAAACAAGCGGGTCGTCGGGTGCAACCATTACAAGGTCAACCGCCTTTTCCTTTGCAAATTTAACCATGTTTTCTATGTCGGTTGCGCCGATGTCAACACATTCAGCAAGCTCTGCAATACCGCCGTTACCCGGCGCGCAGTAAATCTTGTCAACCTTCGGTGACTGCGCGATTTTCCACACGATTGCGTGTTCGCGTCCGCCGCCGCCTACAACTAAAATTTTCATATGTCTTACTCCTTATCTTTCCGTACAAAACACCAGATGCGGTGTTTCAAGTATTTTTTTCATTCAAAATTCCCTTTCATTCTCCAAAAAATCACAGAATTAGTTTCAGATGTGCTGAAAAGCAATGGGTGCTGTACGCGTGTACCGCCCCATTGCTTTGAAGTGCATATGGAGCTGATTATGGGATTTTTCATATTAGTGATGGAACAGACGAATACCTGTAAATGCCATTGCCATGCCGTACTTGTTACACGTTTCAATAACGTTATCGTCACGGATTGAGCCGCCCGGCTGCGCGATTACGGTTACGCCCGACTTGTGCGCTCTTTCGATATTGTCGCCGAACGGGAAGAACGCGTCCGAACCCAATGCAACGTCCGTGTTCTTGTCAAGCCATGCTCTCTGCTCCTCCTTTGTGAATACGGGCGGCTTTACCTTAAAGGTCTTTTCCCATACGCCGTCCGCAAGCACGTCCATGTACTCGTCAGAAATATAAACATCAATCGCATTATCTCTGTCGGCTCTCTTTATGCCGTCAACAAATTGTAATTCCAGCACCTGCGGCGCCTGTCTTAGCCACCATATATCAGCCTTGTTGCCTGCAAGACGCGTACAGTGAATACGCGACTGCTGACCTGCGCCGATACCGATTGCCTGTCCGTCCTTAACGTAGCACACGCTGTTTGACTGTGTGTATTTAAGTGTGATGAGCGCAATTTTAAGGTCGCGCTTTGCCTCGTCTGAAAGTGTCTTGTTGTCTGTGATTACATTTGACAAAAGCTCGTCATTTATATCAAGCTCGTTTCTGCCCTGCTCAAAGGTCACGCCGAACACCTGCTTGCGCTCAATTTCCGCAGGAGTGTAGTTCGGGTCAATCTTTATAATATTGTAGTTGCCCTTTTTCTTTGCCTTAAGGATTTCAAGCGCCTCGTCACTGTAGCCCGGCGCAATTACGCCGTCAGAAACCTCTTTCTTGATAAGCAGCGCTGTTGCCTTGTCGCACTCGTCCGAAAGGGCGATAAAATCACCGAATGAGGACATTCTGTCCGCGCCTCTTGCACGCGCGTACGCATTCGCAAGCGGAGTAAGCTCCACATCGTCAACGAAGTAAATTTTCTTCAGCGTGTCCGAAAGAGGAAGTCCCACAGCCGCACCCGCAGGTGAAACGTGCTTGAATGACGTTGCCGCAGGAAGTCCTGTTGCCTTTTTCAATTCCTTTACAAGCTGCCAGCCGTTCAGCGCGTCCAAAAGGTTAATATAACCAGGCTTTCCGCTGATTACCTCGAACGGCAAATCGCCGTTTTCCATGAATACTCTCGACGGCTTCTGGTTCGGGTTACAGCCGTACTTTAATTGCATTTCGTTCATTTTTATCGTCCTTTCGTTTTTATCTTAATTATTCTTGTTCACAATCTTTGACTTTGTTTCACCGCTTTCCAAATCAATAAATCTTACAAACAGCGAAACCTTGTTATCCTCGTTAAGCGCATTCCAAAGACCGTCTGTGAACTCGTCAATGTCGTTCGGAATACCGACTAATTTTGGCTCGCCCTCAAATGACGGCAGCGGACTGCCATCACCCATATATGTGTGGATAAAATGTCCCTCGCCTGCAAGCGGATTGTTGTATGAAAATGTGTATCTCTGACACGAATCAGGGTTGCCGTTCGCGCTCTTTAGGATTGACATAGCGTAATTGAAGCCGCCCTCGTCAGTCTTTATTATACCCGAAATTCTCGGTGTGTAGTTCGGAGCGTCGTCCTCAAATTCACGTGTGCGCAGTGACTGCTCAAAGGTCATCTGCTGATTCATCAAATCATAAATCGTGTCTGTCTGGTCACCGTTTGTAACAATTGTCTTGTTGCCAAGCACGCGAACAGGCGCGTAAATAATCAAGTGCGGGTCAGACAGCTTTGACGGGTCAAACGCCTGTGTACGGATACCGTCGCCGTCCTCCACGAATACGCGGTTACGGCTGTTCACGCTTCTGCCCATGATAAAGTACGCCGTAACGGCGCTCTTGCCGTCCGCACTTTTGCCGATTACAATACCTCTGCCCGGGTATGCGTTTTGCTTTAATTCTTCATAAATATCAATTTTTTTCATTATACTTCTCCTTTGCAAACTAACTCTACCGCTTGTGGAAGAATAATCCACTCCGCCTGTTCCATAACGCGTTTCTGCAAAATTTCGGGGGTGTCTCCGTCCTGAATTTCAACCGCCTTTTGCAGCAAAATCCTGCCTCCGTCCGTGATTTCGTTCACTAAATGCGCGGTCGCGCCTGTGACCTTAACGCCGTATTCAAGCGCCGCCTCATGCACATGAAGTCCGTAAAATCCGTCACCGCAAAAAGACGGAATTAATGACGGGTGGATATTAACAATCTTATCCTTATATGCCGCAAGGAAATTCTCGCCCAATATCGCAAGAAATCCCGCAAGCACAACAACATCAACGCCCATTTTCTGCATATAATCACGCAGCGCAATATCAAAGGCCTCCTTTGAGCCGCACTCCTTACGCGTGATAACGTGCGCGTCAATACCGGCATTTTTTGCTCTTTCAAGAGCATAAACACCCTCCTTGTTCGAAACAACGGTCACAATTTCACCATTTTTGATAACAGTTCCCTGTGCGTCAATCAGCGCTTGTAAATTCGTGCCGCCGCCCGAAACCAAAACTCCTATTTTTTTCATTACTTTATTACCTCGCCGTTGTCGCTTACAATTTCCACAGACTTTTCGCCCTCAACAAGCTCGCCAAGGATATATGCTTTTTCGCCTGCGGCTTCAAGGCACTTAACAGCCGCCTGAGCCTTGTCCGCGTCAACTGCCACAATCATGCCGATACCCATGTTAAAGGTGTTGTACATATCTCTTTCGGGAATATCAGCCTTTTTCTGCATAAGGTTGAATATCGGAAGAATATCCCATGAGCCCTTCTTAATTACAGCCTTTAAGCCGTCGGGCAGCATTCTCGGAACATTCTCGATAAAGCCGCCGCCTGTGATATGGGAAACAGTCTTTATACCAACCTCGTCAATAAGCTTTAAAAGCGGCTTAACGTAAATTCTTGTGGGTGTAAGAAGTTCCTCGCCTATTGTCTTGCCAAGCTCCTCCGAATATGTGTTAAGAGTTTCCTTTGCGTTATCGTCATTCAGACCGAAAACCTTTCTTACAAGAGAGTATCCGTTTGAGTGGACACCGCTTGACGCAATACCGATAAGCACGTCGCCGGCCTTGGCGCTGCTGCCGTCAGTGATTTTGCTCTTTTCAACCACACCAACGCTGAAGCCTGCAACGTCATATTCGTCCTCAGGCATCATTCCGGGGTGTTCCGCAGTTTCACCACCAACAAGCGCACAGCCTGCCAACACACAGCCGTCTGCAACACCCTTTACGATTTTTGCTACCTTTTCCGGAACATTCTTGCCGATTGCAATATAATCAAGGAAAAACAACGGCTTTGCGCCTGAACAAGCAATGTCATTCACGCACATCGCAACGCAGTCCTGTCCGATAGTGTCATGCTTGTCCATAAGAAAAGCAACTCTTATCTTCGTTCCTACTCCGTCAGTACCGGAAACAAGCACGGGGTTTTCATAGTTCTTCGGCATTTCAAATAATCCGCCGAAGCCGCCTATGCCACCCAGCACTCCCTCGATAGCTGTCTTTTTAACGTCGTCCTTGATTAGTCTTACTGATTCGTAGCCCGCCTCAACGTCTACGCCTGCCTGTTTGTACGCATTTTCACTCATTGTTTTAATTCCTTTCTTATAGTTCTTCAACTAACTTTTTTATCTTCTCGTTTTTCTTCTCAACACCCTCGACCATTTTAACCTTTGCAGCCTTTAGAGCGTCCTTTAAATAATCATATTTAACCGCCAAAATCTGCGCCGCCAAAATTGCCGCATTTGTGCCGTTGTCTATGCCGACAGTCGCAACAGGTATTCCCGGCGGCATCTGCACTGTTGCCAAAAGCGCGTCCATACCGTCAAGTGTTGACTTAATCGGAATGCCGATTACAGGCACGATTGTGTGCGCCGCGATTACGCCGCCCAGATGCGCCGCCATACCTGCCGCACAGATTATAACTTCTATGCCGTTTGCCTCGGCGTTCTTTGCAAATTCCGCCGCCTTATCAGGTGTTCTGTGTGCGGAAATTACGTTCACATCCACCTCTATATTAAATTCCTTCAGCTTTGAAACGCAGCTCTTTAACTTTTCAAAATCAGAGTCGCTTCCCATTATCAATGCTACCTTTGGAGTCATATTTGTTCATCCTTTCATAATGTAAAATTTACCGATAGTAATACATAATAATAGTATCAAAAAACGCTCCCGATGTCAACAGATATTGACGCATAAAACAACAAAAAAACTGACGAGATTGAGCATCTCATCAGCTTTTCGTTATCGTTGTTTTATTTTCGTCTTATAATACACCGCATAAAACGAGCATGACATCACAGCCGCAACAGTCCAGCCCACAGGCCATGACAGCCATATGCCTATTTCGGAATTCATCATGTACGAGAACACATACGCAAGAATTACCCTTAAAAGCAAATCTGTAAAGGTAGCCGCCATAAATTCCCTCATGCGTCCCGCGCCGCGCAGTATTCCGTCAACGGTCAGCTTTGCCGCGGCTATAAAATAGAACGGAGCGGCAATCCTCAAAAACATTGTGCCCACATCAATAATTCCCGTTTCATCTGCGTTTACAAAAAAATTCATCATCGTTTTTGGGAAGATAAAGTACGCGGCGAAAAACGGAGCAGCCACAGCTATAAGCATAACTATTCCGGCTTTAAGTCCCTGCGGTATTCTGAAAAGCCTGCCTGCGCCCACATTCTGCGCAGTATAGCTTGACATAGCGTTTCCGAGGGTTGAAAAGCTTGTTATCGCAAAGGTGTTCAGTTTGACAGCCGCACTGTATCCGGCAATAATATCCGCCGAATTGAAACTATTTACGCGGCTCTGTATAAACAGATTTCCCACTGAAACAAAGCTCTGCTGCAATATGCTCGGTACTGCCACTCTTGATATATTTCCAAGCATACGGAAAGAAAACTTTTTATATTTGTTTGATTTTATTCCCCTTACTCTCCTAAGCATTACCGCAAAGGCAAGCAGAGAGGACACACCCTGCGCGATAAATGTCGCCCATGCGACTCCCGCAACGCCCATGCCAAGCGGCACAACGAACACGATGTCAAGTATTATATTCCCCGCCGATGACGCTATAAGGAAATACAGCGGAGTTTTGCTGTCGCCGAGGGCGGTGAAAATACCTGTGCAGATATTATACAAAAACAAGAATACAAGTCCGCCTATGTAAATGTTAAGATAAATCTTTGAGTCGTCAAAAATATCGGACGGAGTTCTTAGCAGCGCAAGCATACCGCCGCACAGCGCAAGACCTACAGCAGTCAGCACAGCCGCCAGCGTCACAACTGATATAACCGATGTGAAAATAGATGTTTTCAGCTTTTCAAAGCTTTTTGCACCGAACAGCTGCGATATAATAACCGCCGCGCCGATATTTGTGCCTGTGGCAATCGCCATAAAAATCATCGTAATCGGATAAGAAGCGCCCACGGCAGCTAATGCCCTGGCGCCTACAAATTTTCCTGCCACGATACTGTCAACTATATTATAAAGCTGCTGAAACACCACGCTCAGAAGCATA
>CAMCPC010000039.1 GCA_945876665.1 uncultured Oscillospiraceae bacterium | reverse complement strand
ATATGTATGCAGGGACCGTTTTCAAAGGAGTTTAACAGCGCGCTCCTACGCGAGCTTGATATAAAATATCTCGTCACAAAGCGCACAGGCAAAAGCGGCGGATTTTTGGAAAAGGTTGAGGCTGCAAGAGAAAATAATGCAGAATGTGTGATTATTGAAAGACCTGTTAAAGAAAACGGTGTGACGGTTACGGAAGCGGAAAAATTGATTTTGGAGTGGTTGTAATATGAACATTTTTATAATAGGAACGGGGATGGGGGACACTAAAACCCTAACGGTCTCGGCAAAGGAAAAAATTGAAAATGCTGATATTATAATCGGTGCAAAGCGCGTTACCCATCCGTTTGCGGTCAGCGGTAAAAAGGTATTTTCCGAATACAATGCTGAAAAAATTGCGGAGATTATTAAAAATAATCCATGTGAAAATACGGCGGTGCTGTTTTCGGGCGACGCTTCATTTTTCAGCGGCGCAAAGAAACTTTTAAAGCTGTTTCCTGCAGCGCAGATTGAGGCGGGTATAAGCTGTGTTTCGTACTTCAGCGCCAAAACCGGACTTGCCTATGACGATATGAATATCGTAAGTATGCATGGCAGGGAATGTAATATTGTAAGCGAGGTAAGGGGACACAAAAAGACCTTTGTGCTGTTGGGTGAAAATCCATGCAAAAAGCTCTGCCGTTTTGGGTTGGGAGATGCCGAGGTATATATCGGTGAAAATCTGTCATATGAAAATGAAAGAATACTGCATGGAAAAGCGGCAGATTTTGCGGAAACGGAAATCGCGCCCTTGAGCGTTATGATAATAGTTAATGAAAATTATGATAACCATGTAAGAATCGGAATAAGTGATGATGAATTTATCACAGGTAAAGCGCCTATGACAAAATCCTCCGTCAGAGCGGTGAGTATATCCAAGCTTGAAATCAAACCTGACGACATCTGCTATGACATAGGCGCAGGCACAGGCTCAGTAAGCATTGAAATGGCGCTGTTGTGTCCAAAAGGCAAGGTGTACGCTGTTGAAAAAAAGAGTGACGCGGCGGAACTGATTGAGGAAAACGCTGTAAAATTTATGGCGGACAATATAGAAGTGATACAGGGCGAAGCGCCCGTCGCGCTTGACGGACTGCCAAAGGCGGACAAGGTGTTTATAGGCGGCTCGTCAGGGAATATTGCGGAAATAATAAGAAAATGCGATTGTCCGAAAGTGGTGGTAAATGCGATAACGCTTGAAACACTTGAGGGGACACTAAAAGCCTTTGACGAGCAAGGGTATACATACGAGGTCACGCAGATAAGCGCCGCATACGGCAGAAAGGTTGCGGGATACAACATGATGACCGCGCAGAACCCTGTATTTGTGATAAGTGGTGAGAAAGAATGAAAAGAATAATGATTGCCGGCACAAACAGCGGCTGCGGAAAAACTACTGTTACGTGTGCGATTTTGCAGGCGCTTGTGAACAGGAATTTAAATGTGTCTTCATTTAAATGCGGTCCTGATTATATTGATCCGATGTTTCATAAAACTGTTATAGGAACTGCCGCATATAACCTTGACAGCTACCTTATGGACAGAGATACTGTGAATTATCTGCTGCATAAAAACGGCGGCGATATTTCTGTGATTGAGGGTGTTATGGGCTTTTATGACGGTCTGTCCTTTACGGAAAAGGGCAGCTCCTATGAGCTTTCGCAGATTACCGACACAAACGTTGTGCTTGTGGTGAACTGCAAGGGCATGAGCCTTTCCGCAATGGCGGCCATAAAGGGTTTTAAGGACTTTAAAAATAATAATATTGTCGGCGTGATTTTCAATAATCTGACCGAAAAGCTGTACAAGGATATGGCGGACGAGTGCAGAAAGATTGGAATAGTGCCGCTTGGGTTTATGCCGTATATTAAAGAAGTGCAGCTTGGCAGCCGTCATCTCGGACTTATTACGGCACAGGAAATTTCTGATATAAGGTACAGAATGAACACTCTTGCCCAATATGCCCAAAAGTATATCGACATAGATAAAATTCTTGAAATTGCCGACAGTGGGGACACTAAAACTAATGCTCCCGATATTGAAAAAATAGCTAATGTAAAAATAGCTGTGGCACGCGACAGAGCCTTTTGCTTTTATTATGAGGACAATTTGCAACTGCTGCGTGAGCTTGGCGCGGAGATTATTGAATTCAGTCCGCTTGAAAATGAGAGCGTTCCCGAATGTGACGGACTGATTTTGGGCGGCGGTTATCCAGAACTGTACGCGGATATTCTTGAAAAGAATACAGGGACACTAAATTCTGTGAGGGACACAATAAAAAGCGGTGTGCCGTGTATTGCCGAATGCGGCGGATTTATGTACCTGCATGAAGTTATGGAGGACATTAACGGCAGGGGACACAAAATGGCGGGAGTGATAAAGGGCGTGTGTCATAAAACGGAAAGATTACAGCGTTTCGGATATATGGAAATGACAGCGCAGAGTGACAATATATTATGCCAAAAAGGCGATAAAATCCGCGCGAGGGAATTTCATTATTTTGACAGCGACTGCTGCGGAAACGGATTTATTGCTGAAAAGAACGGAAAAGTATGGGAGTGCGTGAACACAGACAAAAATCTGTTTGCAGGGTTCCCGCATATACATTTTTATGCGAATATTGAATTTGCGAAAAACTTTATAAAAAGCTGTGAGGAGTATAAATGTACAAGGTAAAGAAAATTGATATAGCCGCAAGGGAAAACGCGGTGAAGAAATGGAATTCCATTGCAAAGCCGCTGCACAGCCTTGGTGTATTCGAGGACATTGTTACAGATATTGCGGGCATACAGGGGACACATAATGTAGATATAAGCAAGCGGTGCGTGCTTGCTATGTGCGCCGACAACGGAGTTGTGTGCGAGGGTGTTACACAGACGGGGCAGGAGGTAACGGCGATTGTGACCGAAAACTTTGCCAAAGGCGAAACGAGTGTGTGCGCGATGGCGCGTCATGTGAACGCGGACGTGATACCTGTTGATGTGGGTGTGGCGCGCGATGTAGTGGGCGCGGTAAACAGAAAAATATCCTATGGTACAAAAAATATGCTCCATGAAAGTGCTATGACCTATGAGCAAGCGCAAAAGGCGGTGCAGGTAGGGATTGACTGTGTCGGAGAACTGAGCAAACAGGGCTATAAAATAATCGTGACAGGTGAAATGGGTATCGGCAACACAACCACAAGCTCCGCTGTGGCGAGCGTCCTTTTGGAAAAGGACGCGGCAAAGGTGACGGGCAGAGGCGCGGGACTTTCGAGTAAAGGACTTGAAAGAAAGATTGAGGTTATAAAAAAGTCTATTGCGCTGCACAAACCTGATAAAAATGATGCGCTTGACGTGATTGCAAAGGTAGGCGGATATGACATAGCCGCAATGGCGGGCGCGTTTATCGGCGGCGCGGTTTACGGCGTGCCGATAGTGATTGATGGATTTATATCAGCCGTTGCGGCGCTTTGCGCATACAGGCTTTGCGAAGAAAGCCGAGATTTTATGATAGCGTCACATGTGTCAAAGGAAAGCGCTGCGGAGGAGGTTTTAAAAATTCTTGGAAAACGCGCGCCGATTGACGCTATGATGTGTCTTGGCGAAGGTACGGGCGGTGTCATGCTGCTTTCCGCGCTTGATACGGCACTGTGCGTGTATAATGAAATGTCTACTTTCAATGATATTAATGTTGAGGAATATAAGGAGCTGGAATAAATGCTTGTGCTGATAACGGGCGGCAGCGGCAGCGGAAAAAGTGAATTTGCCGAAAAGACAGCCGCTGATTTTGGTGGCGATATGCTGTACATAGCGACGATGAAGCCGCAAGACGCAGAGTGCGTAAAGCGGATTGAACGGCACAGAAAAATGCGCGAGGGCAAGGGATTTCGGACTGTGGAATGTTACGGAAGTCTTAGCGATGTGATGCAAACAGCCGATACTGTGCTTTTGGAATGTGTGTCAAATCTGACGGCGAATCTGATGTTTTCGCCCAACGGCGCATACGATACGGTAAGTGAGATAATGCGCGGCATGGCGCATTTGCTTGACCGCTGCGGCAATCTTGTTGTCGTGACAAATGAAATTTCGTCTGACGGCATTGAATATGATGACGGCACTGAACAGTATATGAAAAATATCGGCGCTGTGAACTGCAAAATCGCAAAAATGGCTGACGCAGTTTATGAGGTGGTGTACAAAACGGCTGTCAGATTAAAATAATTTTTCGGAGGGGTTTAATGTGAGAATATTAAAATCTTTATGTCTTGCATTTTCGATGTATTCAAAAATTCCCATGCCCAATGTGTACTGGAGCAAGGAAAATATGAGATATGTAATCTGCTTTCTGCCGCTTGTGGGCGCGGTGATTGGCGGAATTCTTATGCTGTGGTTTACGGTCTGTCTGAAGCTTAATATAAACAATGCCTGCTTTGCGGCGGTGGCTGCGGCAATACCTGTTTTCGTCACAGGCGGGATTCATGCGGACGGATTTATTGACACAAGCGACGCGCTGCACTCATACGGGAACAAGCAGAAAAGGCTTGAAATTCTGAGCGACCCGCATGTGGGCGCGTTCGGAATTATAAGCGCGGTTATGTATTATCTGCTGTATTTCGGGTTTATGAACGAGATAACGATTTACGGCGAAACAGCCATGATTTCGCTTGGGTTTGTGATGTCAAGGGCGCTCTGCGCGATAGAAATAGTGCTTATGAAAACGGCGAAAAATACGGGACTTCTGTATGAGTTTTCGTCATCAATCAATAAGGCGGTTACGCTCATTGTGACAATTCTTATGCTTGCAGCGTGCGGACTTGTCATGATATTCTTAAGTCCATATATAGGCGGCGCAGTGTTGCTTATGCTTATGCTGCTTGTGCTGTATTACAAGTTTTTCATAGCAAAAAAAATCGGCGGAATAACAGGCGACACCTGCGGTTGGTTTATACAGATGTGCGAGCTGATTACGGTTATCGTAATTGTTATAGGAGGAAGATTGGTTTGATTTTTGTGTTCGGAGGACGGTATTCGGGCAAGGGCGAATATGTCATGCGGGAAATGAACGTAAGTGAGATTGCAGGCTATGACGCAGAGTATGACAGGCTGAAAACGGCACAGGCGGTGCGTGATTTGCATTTGCTTATAAAAAAGATTATGCTTGACGGCGGCGACCCGATGGCGCATATACAAAGACTCATAGCGGACAACCCTGATATAATCATTATATCCGATGAAATCGGATATGGTGTTGTGCCTGTTAACAAATTCGACCGCGAATGGCGCGAGGCGGTAGGCAGGATAAGCTGTTATCTTGCAGAAAAAGCGGAAAATGTTATAAGGGTTGTGTGCGGAATAGGTAATAAGATAAAATGAAAATTATACTGATACGTCACGGAATGACAGAGGGGAATTACAAGAGAAGATATATCGGCGTAACCGACGAGGATTTGAGGGACACTAAATGTCTTGGGGGCGAGTACCCCGACTGCAAAAGAATAGTGTCAAGTCCCATGAAACGGTGTGTGCAGACGGCGCGGTTTATATACCCGGACAAGCCGATTGAAATTTGTGAGAAACTTCGTGAATGTGATTTCGGTGACTTTGAAAATAAATCCTATGAGGATTTAAAGGATAATGCCGATTACCAGAAGTGGCTTGACAGCAGCGGCACGATGCCGTTTCCAAACGGTGAGGCGCATGAGGATTTTGTAAATCGGTGCGTTGAGGGATTTTTTGAAATGACTGACGGTGAAACGGCAGACACCGCCTTCGTTATTCACGGCGGCAGCATTATGGCAATTATGCAAAGGCTGTTCGGCGGCGGTTTTTACGATTATCAGGTAAAAAACGGCGGTGGATATGTGTTTGAGTATAATCCCGATACAAAACAGGCGGATAATATGGTTAAGATAGAGAGGTAAAAATAAATGATTATAGCACATACGGTTGCATTGGGAATTGGTTTTTTGCTGGATTTAATATTCGGCGACCCGAATTTTGCGCTGCATCCGATACGGCTTATGGGCGGATTGATTTCAGCTCTTGAAAAGGCAATACGCGGAATTTTCCCGAAAACAAAATCGGGTGAATTTATCGGCGGCATATTAATGGTGTTGTTTGTGATTGTGGTGAGCGGCGGAGTGCCGCTTGCAATTTTGTTTTTTGCATACAGGTTTAATGTGTTTCTGGGTGTTGCGGTTGAAACGGTAATATGTTATTTTATGCTTGCGGCTTCTTCACTTAAAAAATCAAGCATGAAGGTGTATTCATCTCTTATGCGCGGCGATATTGAGGGCGCACGAAAAGACGTGTCAATGATTGTGGGACGTGACACGCAGAGCCTTGACGATGTTGGCATAACAAAGGCGGCGGTGGAAACCGTTGCAGAAAACACATCGGACGGAGTGATTGCGCCGCTCATATATATGACGATAGGCGGCGCGGTTTTTGGGTGCATTTATAAGGCGATAAACACAATGGATTCGATGGTGGGTTACAAGAATGACAAATACATCAATTTCGGCAAAGCCGCCGCAAAGCTTGATGACGCGGTGAACTACATACCGTCAAGAATATCGGCAGGTCTGATGATTTTTGCGTCAAAACTTCTCGGCTTGGACAGCAAAAATGCGTCATATATCCATAAGCGTGACGCGCATAAGCACGCAAGTCCCAACAGCGCCCAGACGGAGTCCGTCATGGCGGGGGCGCTTCGTATACAGCTTGCGGGTGACGCGTATTATTTCGGCGAGCTATATAAAAAGCCGTTCATAGGCGACAGCATAAAGGACGTTCAGTATACGGATATAATGCACGCAAACAGGCTTATGTATATGACGGCGGTGATTGCGCTTGTGATATGTCTTGGAATAAAAATTGCGGTCGGGTGTGTTGTATGAGAGAATTTGAACACGGCGGAGATATTTACAGAAACAGCGTGCGTCTGGATTTTTCGGTAAACACCAATCCGCTCGGAATAAGCGAAAAAGTGAAAAATGCGGTACTAAACAGCGCGAACTGTTTTGATGTTTATCCCGATATGGAATACACCTCGCTGCGTAATGCGATAGCGGAACATGAGGGTGTAAGCGTGAAAAACGTGGTATGCTCCAACGGCGCTGCGGAAATGATTTTTGCCGTTGTGCGCGCGGTTATGCCGAAAAGGGCGCTGCTTATCGCGCCGACATTTTCGGAATATGAAAGAGCATTAAGAAGTGTCGGCTGTGAGATTGAGTATTACACACTTACGGAGGAAAACGGATTTTGTATAAAAAGCGATTTTCTTGAAAGATTAAGCGGAATTGATATGGTGTTCGTCTGCAATCCGAATAATCCCACAGGTAGTATTGCGGAAAAAACCATAATGGAACGGGCGGCGGACATTTGCGCTGAAAATAATATCATTTGCGTGGTTGACGAATGCTTTATGGATTTGGCGCAGGGGTATTCAATGAAGGGCAGACTGCCTGTTATAAAGGCGTTTACCAAAACATATGCAATGGCGGGACTGCGCCTTGGATATATGATTGGGGACACTAAATTTTGTGGGGACATAAAAAATCAGCTTCCCGCGTGGAACGTGTCAGCAGCGGCGCTCTCTGCCGGACTTGCGGCGGTTGGTGATGAGGAATATCTCATAAAAAGCCGTGAAATTATAAAAGCAGAGCGTGAGTACCTTAGTACGGAGTTAAAAAGGCTTGGGTTTAAGGTGTTCAAATCAGAAACGAATTTTATGCTGATAAAGGGCGCAAGGGGAATTGGCAAAGCGCTGCTTGACAGGGGAATACTGATACGGTGCTGTGACAATTTCAGAGGACTTGACGGCAGCTTTTACCGCATTGCGGTGAAAAAGCATGAGGAAAATGCGGAATTAATCAGGGAATTGGGTGATATTTGTGGCTAAGGCAATAATGATACAAGGGACAATGTCCAACGCGGGCAAGAGCATAATTGCGGCGGCGCTGTGCAGAATTTTTAAACAGGACGGCTACTCTGTTGCGCCGTTCAAGTCGCAGAATATGGCGCTCAATTCGTACATAACGCGTGACGGTCTGGAAATGGGCAGAGCGCAGGTGGTACAGGCACAGGCGGCAGGTGTTGAGCCGTCGGTGCTGATGAATCCGATACTGCTGAAGCCGACGGGCGACAAGGGTTCACAGGTGATTGTAAACGGCAAGGTGCGCGGTGACATGAGCGCGGCAGATTATTTCAAATATAAGAAGTCGCTTATTCCCGATATAATGAATGCTTACGATACGTTAAGCGCGGAATACGATATAATCGTAATTGAGGGCGCGGGCTCTCCTGCCGAGATAAATCTCAAACAGGACGACATTGTGAATATGGGTATGGCGAAAATGGCGGACGCGCCCGTACTTCTTGTGGGTGATATAGACCGTGGCGGTGTATTTGCGCAGCTTTACGGTACAGTTATGCTCCTTGAGGACGAGGAAAGAAAACGGATTAAGGCAACTGTCATAAATAAGTTCCGTGGTGATGTGGAAATACTGCGCCCCGGACTT
>CAMCPC010000038.1 GCA_945876665.1 uncultured Oscillospiraceae bacterium | reverse complement strand
GATGCTTCAAAAAGAAATGTATGCGGCGGGATTTATGTATATGATACTGCATCGGATGATGGTCAAACTGAGATTGACCCAAGTGCCGATCAAATGAAGTCCGTTAATAAAAATATTGATTTTTATATTGAGTCAAGAAACGTTGATTCATTAATTATGAAGGGAGAAAAAATAAAAGATAATTTGTTTTTGATAAAAAAACATGATGTAAATATTATTTTATGTGTTATAAATAAAGATGATATTATGAAACCGGAAGTGGTTTTAAAGTTATTATATGCGAATGAATTAAAGAAATATGAAAATAAACGATACATAATTATAAACAGATGGGAATGGATTAATGAGGATTTTTACAACACGAAATTATCAGTTGTTCTCAAAGTACGTTCTATGGAAAACTATTGTGCGGTAGTGCTTTCATCAAAAAATATTAATAGTTGTTTTCAGTGCGGCATGAATCGGACGGCGCAGCTGCTTCAAGAAGTTAATGAAAGATTTGGGTTGGATTTAAGCAGAACAGGAGGACCTGAAACTATTTGGAGGAATAAGAACGGAATGAAAGCTGTCTGGAGGACAGGTATGGAAACGTTAATAAATATGATGTAGTTGTTTACAACTTTTAGTAGTAACCACCCCCAATTCCTACTACGTTTTTACTACTACCCACGGCATCAATTTGCCGTATTTTGCCCCGTTTCGGATTTTCGTGACAGAGTTCGGGGCAAAATAAACCCTCTGATATACTCGGCAAATCGGGGCAAATCAGAGCAAAACTTAGCATTTTAGGAGGCACTTGAAAAATGATAAAGATACTATTTGTCTGCCACGGCAACATCTGCCGCAGTCCGATGGCGGAATTTGTTATGAAGGACATGGTGGAAAAGCAGGGAATAGCGGAGGATTTTTATATTGCGTCCGCAGCGACGAGTACGGAGGAAATAGGCAACGGAGTACACTATGGTACAAGAAAAAAGCTTGCCGAATTTGGTATTTCAACCGACGGCAAGCACGCTGTGCAGCTTAAAAAAAGCGACTATGACAAGTATGATTATATTATTGGCATGGACAGCTGGAATATGCGGAACATGAAGCGTATGCTGCCCGAAGACAAGGATAATAAGCTGCATTTGTTGTTGGATTTTTCGGCAAATCCGCGCGATATTGCCGACCCGTGGTATACGGGTGATTTTGATACAACCTATGATGATATTCTTGAGGGCTGCACCGCATTGATGAATAAAATACTAAAGGAGCGTTAAACGCTCCTTTTTAACTTTATTTGTCAATTTTCCAACCGTCTATTGTGCTGTCCTGTATTGCGCGGAACAAGCGTTTGCGAAGTCCCGGGTGCATTTCCTTTTCAAGACGCTTTATAAGGTCTTTCATATACTCGCGCTGCGTGTAGCCGTTAGCGGGACATTCGTTATGCAGTACGGGAATGTCGTTGTTGCGCACCACACCGCGTATGTCGCGTTCACGGACGTAAATCATCGGACGTATCTGGTATAAATCTGTTCTGTCAAGATATGTTACGGGCGAAAAGCAATGTATTCTGCCCTCGTGCATAAGGCTCAGAAAAAATGTTTCAAGCACATCGTCATTGTGATGACCGAGTGCAACCTTGCGGCAGCCGTTTTCAATGGCGAAATCATTGAGTGAACCGCGGCGCATTTTTGCGCACAGCGAACAAGGATTTGTTTCCTTACGTATGTCAAATACAATGTCCTTTATATTGGTGTACTTAATTTTGTATTCAACACCCAGCTTGTCGCAAAGCGCTTGTATCCTTGAATAATCCGCCTTATATCCCATATCAAGGGTAAGTCCCATTACGGTAAATTTTTTCGGATAATATCTTGATAATTCAGCAAGCGCGCACAGCAAAACAAGGCTGTCCTTGCCGCCCGATACGCCTACGGCAATTTTATCGCCCTCGTCTATCATGTTGTATTCTTCAATGGCACGGCGCGTCAGACTTACTACCATTTTCATTATTTCACCGCCATAATGGCTTCCGTAAGGTCAACTTTTTCAGTGTAAAGTGCTTTGCCCACGATAACACCCTCAACACCTGTCGGAACAAGCGCCTTGATATGGTCAAGACTACCCACACCGCCGGACGCGATAATATCCGCATCAACAGCCTTTGCCATTTCAGCCATTGCCGCCACATTCGGACCTGCAAGTGTACCGTCTGTGGCAATGTCGGTATATACAATCGTCTGTACGCCGATTGAAACCATTTTCTTCGCAAATTCAACGGCTGTGAAGTCGCTTGTCTTTTCCCATCCCTCAATGGCAACCATGCCGTCCTTTGCGTCAATGCCTATGACGATTTTTCTTCCGTATTTATCCACGGCTCTTTTTACAAACTCGCTGTCGGAAACCGCCTTTGTGCCGATAATTACTCTGTCAATGCCGCACGCAAGCTTCGATTCAATGTCCTCCATTGTGCGTATGCCTCCGCCCGTCTGTACAGGAACGTTTACGCTTTCACATATTTCCTTTATTTTTGCGGCATTTACACCGTGCCCCTTGAGCGCGCCGTCAAGGTCAACAACGTGTATAAATTCACCGCCCAATGCCTCCCACTTCTTCGCCATTTCGGCAGGGGAGTCACCGTATACGGTCACGTCCGAAAACTGTCCCTTGAAAAGTCTTACACATTTTCCGTCTTTAATGTCTATTGCGGGGTATATTCTCATTTTTCAATCTGCTCCTTAAATTTCTGCACTATGTTCATAATACGTTCCTTTTCCATTTTCATGCTGACCTTGTTTACAACGAACCGCGCGCTTAACGGGCACACGTCCTCAAGCACGTCAAGACCGTTTTCCTTAAGGGTTTTGCCTGTTTCCACAATGTCCACGATTACGTCCGAAAGTCCCACAAGCGGAGCAAGCTCCACAGAGCCGTTCAGCTTTATTATTTCGATAGTCTGTCCCTTATCGTCCTGAAAATACTTTAGCGCGATATGCGGATACTTTGACGCAACACGCAAATTTGTCATTGTGTCAAGCTTACCCTTAAGCTCCACAGGACCGCATACAGCCATTTTACATTTGCCAAAGCCCAAATCAATCATTTCATAAAGATTTCTGTTATCCTCTAAAAGCGTGTCCTTGCCGACAATGCCTATGTCAGCCGCGCCGTACTCAACATATGTAGGAACGTCCGACGCTTTTACAAGTATGAATTTCATCTTGTTTACTTCGTCCGTAAAAATCAGCTTTCTTGTCTTCTCTTTCATTTCGGAGCAGTCCATTCCGATTGATATAAACAGCTCCATTGCAAGCTCCGCAAGTCTGCCCTTTGCAAGAGCAACAGTTAAATATCTCATTTTATATCCCCCTCTTAATCCTCACAGCCGCAGTCACAGTCGTGGTGGTGTTCATGTCCGTGGTCATGAACCTGTTCATGGTCATGACCGCAGCCGCAGTCATTATGTTCGAACATCATATCGTCATCATAGTAGCCTAAAAATTCGTTGGCTGTTGTTTCGGTTGTTTCATGCTTTGTGAAATCGTCTATTATAAGCTTACCGTCAGGGAACACCCTCAGCATTGCGCCTATATCGCGGCTCTTTGCGTATTCCACCGCGTCGGAGTAATCACCGCCGCCGATGTACATTTCCACAAGACAGCCATTCACGCGCAGGTTGTAGGCTATGTCGTAGCCGATACCCTCCGCGTTATGCTCCGCAAAGATAAGAGAGGCGGAAATATCGTGATTTTCCTTGTCTGACAGAACTGAAAGAATTCTGTTTATGCCGATTGCCGCGCCGACAGCGCCCTTTGGTGAGCCGAACTGTCCCATAAGATTGTCATAGCGTCCACCCGCGCATATGGGGAATCCCACGCCGTGGGTGTAGCACTTGAAGATTGAGCCTGTGTAGTAGTCTATGCTTTCGAGCATACCTAAATCTATTGAAACGTATTTTTCAAAGCCGTACAGGCACAAAAGCTCATATATGCGCTTTAGGTTGTCAAGGGCAATTTTTGAGGTTTCGTTAAGACCGTCAACATATGCTTTTTCAAATACTTCTGCGCCGCCGAACAGATACGGCAGGTCAATAATAAGATTTTTAATACTTTCGTCTATGTCAAGCTTGTCGGTGATTGTTTTTATGCCGACAGAATCTTTTGAATCGATACGCTCGCGCAGCTTTTCGATAGATTTGCCGTCAAGTCCTGCCTGTTCCACAAGTCCGTTGAAGAAAGCTATCTGACCGATTTCCATTGAAAAGTCCTCAATACCCACAGCCATTATTGCCTCCATTGCGGCAGCGATAACCTCAGCGTCAGCGGCAGGCAAGTATGAGCCGATAAGCTCTATACCGCTCTGTGTAAATTCCCTTTGACGCGCGCCCTGTGTCTGCTCAACTCTGTACACGTTTCCGGTGTAAAGGTAACGCAGAGGAGCGGCGGCGTCATCTACTTTTGTTGAAGCCATACGCGCTATTGATGTGGTGAAGTCGGGGCGGAGCGCAAGGATACGTCCCTGTTCGTCAAAGAACTTGAACATATGCTCCTGCGAAATCTGACCGCCAAGACCTGCGTAGCAGTCGTAATATTCAAAGGTAGGCGTTTCAACCTCCTTATAGCCGAAGGAGGAAAATACCGACCATATTGTTGATTCAATTTCTTTTTTTACTGCGCATTCGCTTGGCAGTATATCGTTTACGCCGTTTGGCGTATGCAGTTTCCAGTTAGACATAAATAGTATCCTTTCAAATCAATTTAACTTTATCGTGCTAAAGTGCTAAAGCTATTATACACGCAAAATAATCAGTTGTCAAGATATAATTTTACCACCAAAACGTCATATTTTCAAGTAATATGCGGTATATAGGGGTATGGCGCAGGATAATTGAGAAAAAATTAACAAATTGTCAGTAAAATTTTTCATTTAAACTGTTGAGATTTCACAGGATGTGTGATAAAATATATTCATAAAAGAAAATTTACGGAAAGGAATATTAAAATGGCTATTCATGTTATAGACGAGGCAAAGCGTTGCCTTAACTGCAAAAAACCAATGTGCCGCGAGGGTTGTCCGATACACACGCCCATACCCGATATGATTCATACGTTTCTTGAGGGCGATATAAACAGAGCGGGAGAGATGGTTTTTGAAAACAATCCGCTGTCTATTGTGTGTTCGCTTATCTGCAATCATGAGAATCAGTGTGAGGGACACTGTGTGCTTAATCATAAGGGCTCGCCGGTACATATAAGCAGTATTGAAAATTATATTTCGGAAAACTATTTTGACAAGCTGGGCTTTTCGGGGATTGAGAAGAACGGCATGAAAGCAGGTATAATCGGCTCAGGCCCTGCGGGAATTACGATTGCGATAATCCTTGCGCAGCGCGGATATGACATTACAATTTTTGAGGCAAAGGAAAAAATCGGCGGTGTATTGCAGTACGGCATACCCGAATTTCGTCTGCCGAAAACAATTCTTGCCAGATACAAGAGAAAGCTGTGGGAGCTTGGAATAAAGATAAGACCGAATACGTCAATCGGCACGACAATAAGTGTTGACGATATGTTCCGTGACGGCTACAGCGCGATATTCATAGGTACGGGAGTATGGCGTCCGAACACGCTGCATATCAAGGGTGAAACGCTTGGTAATGTGCATTATGCTATTAACTACCTGACAAATCCCGATGTTTATAGGCTTGGTGAAACGGTTAATATAATCGGTGCGGGCAACAGCGCAATGGACGTGGCGCGTACAGCGCTCAGACATGGCGCAAAGAAGGTTACTGTATTTTCGAGAAGCGACCATCTGGCTGCAAGTCAGCGTGAGGTGGATTATGCCAAGATTGACGGTGTTGAGTTTGTGGTACACGTTGAGCCTGTGGAAATAGTTGATGACGGTGTTATATTTGTTGAATTGGAATGTGACGGACACGGAAACCTGTCACCGATACGCGGCACGGAAAATCTTTATCCTGCCGATTCAACGATTATCGCTATAAGTCAAGGACCTAAGGACAGAATAGTTTCCACAACCACCGGTCTTGAGGTAAACGAAAAGGGACTTCTTGTAACGAACACATTTGGCGAAACAACGCGTGACGGTATATTTGCTTCAGGCGACGTTGTACGCGGTGCAAAGACTGTTGTTGAGGCGGTGGCATATTCAAAGCAGGTTGCTGATGCTATGGACGACTATATGAAGGGACTTTTGCAGGAAAGAGATTTGTAATCATTAAAGGAGCTGTTTCAATTAAAAGCGACAGCTCCTTTTTTCATGCTCAGACGATAAAAAATCACATATATTTTCAGATCCCTCCGGAATACGGCGCTCAACATACAAATCAAGGCTATCATTAGGTCTGAAGTTTTTTGTGTGTATAAAGATTGCGATTACCGCAATTAAGCCGCGCTAAGTGCTGATGGCTTAAACGGGGTTTTAAGATGTTTGCATGATAACGAAAAATGTCGGGCGTATATTGCAAAGCTTATTTGACGGTTATTTGTAATCCTTTCATAACATCAATCGCTTTTTGATTTAATTCTGAATCTGCGGAAGCGGTGAGGGCGCTGTCTACGATGATTTGGGCTTCGGGACAGGCAGCTTTTGCAATAACGGCGTTTGATATAACGCAAATATTGCTGACAAGACCGCAAAGCTCTATAATATCATAATCCTTTCCCTCAAGATATTTTCCGAGCTCAAGTGAGGGAAAGGTGTTTTTTTCAAAATACCTTCTGCCCTCAAGCAGCTTTTGGATTTTTCCGTAAAGCTTATGCCCATTCGTGCCTTTGATGCAGTGAGAAACAGGCAGATTTTTACCCTCCTGCGTGTCTGCATAGTTTTCATAATGCGTATCAAGAGTGTATATTATTTCGTCATTTTTATATTCCTCTATTTTTGCCGCAATGCCGTCCTCAAGCTTTTGGGCAAGAGGAAAACCAAGCGACCCATTTACAAAGTCGTTCTGATAATCTACAACTATAAGTAATTTTTTCATGTAATCACTTCCTTTGACTGTATTATATATTATTTTTCCTGTGAAGTAAAGAGAATTCACCATTTCCTTAATGAAAACATATTATAAATTACAGACTGTATGTCTGAAAAAAACAAAAAGGAGTTGTTACGAATGGCAGAAATGAACGGTCAGTACTGTCCGTATCCAAGATGCGGCTGTGTTGGCTACGGTTACGTGCCTGTGCAGGAGATGGAGGAAATGTATGATGCCTGTACGGGACTTGTGCGGGGGACAATATTCCCGGAGCTGGATTTGACTATGTGTGAATACGGCAAGGTTTGTAAACAGTGGGGAGGCGGTATGGAATGAGCTGCCCGAAAAATGATTTGCTGAAAAAAATACAGTGCAATAATTTCGCGGCATATGATATGCTGCTTTATCTTGATACTCATCAGGAGGACAAAAAGGCGTTCAGAATTTTTCAGGACCTTGTTAAGAAGACAAATGAATTACGACGCGAATATGAAAAGGAATTTGGTTCTTTAAACCAGTTCACAACAGCTAATCAGGAGTGCTTTAACTGGCTCGATGATCCGTGGCCGTGGGAAAAGGAGGCGAGCAATTAATGTTTAAATATGATAAATTTCTTGAATTTCCGGTAAAGGTCTGCAAGCCTAACCCGCGCCTTGCAAATGTTGTTGCAACGCAATATGGCGGTCCAAATGGTGAATTGGGAGCATCACTGCGTTATCTGTCGCAGCGCTATACCATGCCTGATGAGGTTACAAAGGGACTATTAACCGATATAGGTAACTCGGTAAACGATTGAAACTCAAATCACTGCTTCTCTAATATCCCAAGCAGCGCCTCGATATTTTCTTCACAGTATTCTATTTCCGAAGAATAAAGGCGCACAATTTCTACAAGCTCATCAAGAGTTATATTGCCGTGAGAGATGAACAGCATACCGATAATATGAACGCCAAGCGCCGCAAAAGCGACACGCTCACGAAAACGCCCGTCATATAAGCCGTCAGCTGTATGGCGGTAGAGAAAATAGATCAATAGCTGTTCAAATGGAATATCCCATTCATCATCGACAGGCGGGATGTTTTCGGTTAGTTTTAATTCGTTCAATCTGTCTACCCATGCCAAATCCATATGTTCAAGTCGTGAATATATGTTTGCCCATTCCGCGGCGGATTTTTGCGGAATTGATATATCACATACGGAAAGCATTTTTTGTATGCGTTCCTTGATTGATTTTGCGCGGTTCTGCGCTATATCGAACAACCGCTCACGCAAGGCTAAAAAGACTTGCTCCTCGTCCGAAACAAGCTCATCAATGCCGTTATCCTCAATCACAACAAGCTGTGTTTTTTGTTTGCGCGACAAAATCAGCCGTCCTGCCGCTTCACAGCACAGCCCAAGCCCGATTTCAGTGCGGTCGGAAAAGAAATTCCGAAACCGCGGGTGGTCAGCGCAAATCTGACACAGCTTGTCCTCTCCGAGATTTAAAATAATATCGCAAAGGTTGTTTTTATTCAAAAACGGACAGCGTTCTTCAGCGGATAATACAAAATGCGGCGTATCCTTGTCAATAGAAATCCCGCGGATAAGCCGTTTTCCTAATTCATCCGGTATT
>CAMCPC010000037.1 GCA_945876665.1 uncultured Oscillospiraceae bacterium | reverse complement strand
CGACAATGTTTTAAAATACATGGGTAAACCCGAAAACAGTGTTTTCAACAGGTTTTCGGACAAGTTTTATAAGATAAACGAAAAGATAGGGAAAAAGCAGTATCTTGTGCCGTATCTCATGTCGAGCCATCCGGGAAGTACGCTGCGCGATGCAGTAAAGCTTGCGGTATATCTGCATGAGCATAACATAAATCCGCAGCAGGTACAGGATTTTTATCCCACACCGGGTACTATATCGACCTGTATGTTTTATACAGAGCTTGACCCATTCACAATGAAAAAGGTGTATGTACCCAAAACTGCACATGAAAAGGCAATGCAGAGGGCGCTTTTGCAATATAAAAATCCCGATAACTACAAGCTTGTATATGAGGCGCTCACAAAGGCAGGAAGAACCGATTTAATAGGTTATCAGAACAGATGTCTTATAAGACCGCCCAAGGGCGATATATTATCAAATAATCCAAAGGACAAAAGGAGGAAAAACAATGGCAAAGCTGTTAATGGGAAAGGAAGTTTCAGCAAGAATAAAGGCAGAGCTGAAAGCAGAGGTAGAGGAACTGAAAAAGCAAGGGATAAATCCCGGTCTGGCGGTAATCATCGTAGGTGAAGACCCTGCAAGTCAAGTATATGTACGCAATAAGGAGCTTGCCTGTGAGGCATGCGGAATTTATTCCGAAAAGTACGCGCTGCCCGAGGAAACAACACAGGAGGAGCTGTTAAAGCTTATAGATACGCTTAATAAAAAGGAGAGTATTTCGGGTATTCTTGTACAGCTGCCTGTGCCAAAACACATTGACGAAAAGACTATCATAAACGCGATTGATCCGAAAAAGGACGTTGACGCGTTCCATCCTGTAAATGTCGGTAAAATCATGGTTGGAAATTATGATTTTGTGCCATGTACACCGGCAGGCGTTATGGAGCTTATAAAGGAGTCGGGAATAGACGTGTGCGGTAAGGAGTGCGTTATTGTGGGAAGAAGCAATATTGTGGGCAAGCCGCAGGCAATGCTGCTTTTGCACCAAAACGGCACTGTTACCATATGTCATTCAAAGACGAAAAATCTGAAAGAGAAAACAAAGAATGCCGATATTCTTGTCGCAGCAGTAGGAATACCGAACTTTATCACGGGAGATATGATAAAGGAGGGCGCTGTTGTAATAGACGTTGGTATCAACAGGCTTGAGAACAAAAAGCTTTGCGGCGACGTTGAATTTGAAAGCGCCGAAAAGGTTGCCGGAGCGATTACTCCTGTCCCCGGCGGCGTAGGTCCTATGACAATAGCAATGCTTATGAAGAATACCGTTAAGGCAGCTGTTGTAAATCAGTCAAAGTAAACGAAAAAGGTGTGGAATTGAATTCCATACCTTTTTTCTATTCTGCGTTATAAAGCTTTATTTTAACTAATCCTCTGTAGATTTTGTTGCCCATAGGAAGCTGTTTAACTTCATCTTCTGAAAGAATTTTAAGTACAAATACAAGGAAGAAATATACAACAGCCGCAGCAGCTATTGCGATAATCGTCGCAATCAGATTTGCTGTAAATCCCGTATTAAGCACGAGCATCATCAGCTTATACACTCCGACTGCCGCCACTCCCATGACAGCGCCCGCAATAAGCGGCTTTACAACGTATTTAACAGGTGCGATTTTTAGCTTACAGTGCTTTTTAAGGACAACGAAGCATATTGCACAGGATATGAACTGACACGCAATAGAGCTTATTGCCGCGCCGTAAATATTTACGGACGGTATTCTGATAAGAACAATGTTGAGTATTATTTTTGCAATACAGCCGAACAAAAGACTTATCGCCGGAACAAACACCTTTCCGATACCTTGCAGCGAGCCTGTCATGGTCTGCGCAAGCGCCGCAAATATAAGTGATACCGAAACAAGCTGCAAAAGCTCATATCCCTCTGAAGCGCTGAAATATATGATTTTATAAATAGGCTCGGCAAGCGTTATAAGTCCAATCGCACAGGGGAGTATGATTAGTATTGAAACAAGCAGCGAATAGTTTACCTTTGCCGCTGCTTCCTTGTAGTCCTTTACAGCAAGCGCGCCCGCGATTGACGGAACAAGCACCGTTGCAAAGGCAAAGTTTACCGCAAGCGGCATATTGTAAAGAATATCACTCTTTGATAAAAGTCCCGAAAGTCTTGCGATTTCCTTTGTCATCTGCTCGGCGGTGGGGTTGAAAATTGCCGCCGCGCTGCCATGCGCCGGAATTACGGTTGAAAATGCAATTTCAATACCGCGGCTTACTGTGGCTGTGTCTATAACACGGTTTACAGCGGTTATAATTGAGCCTAATGAAATAGGAATACTAAGCATCAATATGCTTATCATAAGGCGTTTTCTTGAAACTGTGATTGTTTCGCCTGTAGAATTGGCAATATCCTCTTTAATGCTGCTCTTTCTTCTGTAATAGAAGTATACAAGATACAGAAAGCTAAGCACTGTCGCCACAGATGTGGCGAAGTTTGCCCAAGACGCCATTATTTCAGGAGCGAGTCCCACTGACAGGTAAACAAATATAATCGTGAGCGAGCATTTTAAAATCTGCTCGATAACCTGTGAATTACTTGTGGCGCGCATATTCTTCATACCTGTGAAATATCCGCGTATTACGGACGATACACAGACAAAGAACAGTGAGGGAGCAAGCGCGCGCATTACGTATTGTGAGCCGTCTATTTTTATTACGTACTGTGCGAAAATATCCGCTCCGAAGAACAGCACAAAGGTGGTTGCGAGCCCAATAACGGAGAACAGCAGCATGGCTGTTTTGAAAATCTTATGCGCGCCTGCGTGGTCATTAAGCGCGACTCTTTCGGACACCATTTTTGAAATAGCGTTGGGTATACCGACAGACGATATTGCAAGCAGCACCGTATAAATCTGAAATCCAACATTATAAAATCCAAGCCCCTCGTCACCGAAGCCGTCAATATTTGTGATTACTATTCTGTAAACCATTCCGAACAGCTTTACGATTATCTGCGAAATCAGTATAACCGTTACATTATTCATAAATGACTGGCTGTTTTCCTTTTTTATATTACTCATATATGCTTCTCCTTATTAAACGTATGTCCTACATTATATATCTAAATTCAAACATAATCAAGTCCTGTCACAAAAAATTAAACTAATTGTACATTAATCGGTCAAAATTCGGCAATATGACTTGACACTTTTGCAAGATAAGGGTAAAATATAATAAGTATGTATATTTAAATGGAGGATTGGACAATGGATACAATGCAAGGATTAAAGCGTACACATTACTGCGGAGATGTTGAGGGCATCGGCAATGAAGTAGTAGTAGGCGGTTATGTACAGAAGATAAGGGATTTGGGAAACCTTATATTTATAGATTTAAGGGACAGAACAGGTATTGTACAGCTTGCCTTTGATGATGCGACAGACAGAGAGATATTTGAAAAGGCGTCCTCATGCCACAGCGAATATGTGCTTATGGCAAAGGGAGTTGTGCGTGAAAGAGAGAGCAAAAACCCCGCAATTAAGACGGGTAATATAGAAATTGACGTGAAGGATTTAAGAGTTCTTGCCAAGGCGCAGACTCCGCCCTTTGAGATTGTTGACGATACAAACGTAAATGAGGAATTGAGATTAAAGTACCGTTATCTTGACCTTAGAAGAAAGGTTTTGCAGGATAACCTTATGATGAGAAGTAAGATTGCAAAATCCGCGCGCGATTATTTCTATGAGAACGGATTTATAGAAATAGAAACTCCGATGATGATTAAATCAACTCCTGAGGGCGCAAGAGATTACCTTGTTCCGTCAAGAGTACATCACGGCAAGTTTTACGCGCTTCCGCAGTCGCCGCAGATGTATAAGCAGCTTCTTATGATTGCGGGTTTTGACAGATATATTCAGCTTGCGCGCTGCTTCCGCGACGAGGATTTAAGAGCGGACAGACAGCCGGAATTTACACAGATTGACCTTGAAATGTCGTTTGTTGACGTGGAGGATATTCTTGAAATAGGCGAGGGATTTATAAAGAGATTGTTTAGTGACGTGCTTAACGTTGATATTCCTACTCCGCTTCCAAGACTTACTTATAAGGAAGCAATGGACAGATATGGTTCAGACAAGCCTGACACGCGCTTTGGTATGGAAATTCAGGATATATCTGACCTTGTTAAGGACTGTGGTTTCGGTGTATTCACATCAGCCATTGAGGCAGGCGGAAGCGTAAGAGCGATTGTGGCAAAGGATGCCGCAAAGACGCTTACAAGAAAGGAAATAGACAAGCTTACGGAATACGTACGCGGTATCGGCGCAAAGGGACTTGCGTTTGTGCGCTGGGTTGAGGACGAGCCGTCATGCGGCTTTGCAAAATTCCTCGGTGAGGGCGAGCTTGACGCAATACTTGGCAGAGTGGGCGCCCAAAAGGGCGACGTGGTGCTTATCGTAGCTGATAAGAACAGGGTTACACTTCCTGTGCTTGGCGCGCTTCGTTTAAAGGTGGCAAAGCAGCTTGACATTATTCCTGAGGGCTACAACTTCCTGTGGATTACGGAATTCCCATTCTTCGAGTATGACGAGGACAGCGACACATGGGTTGCAATGCACCATCCGTTCACAATGCCTATGGACGAGTGTATACAGTATCTTGACACTGACCCGGGTAAGGTAATCGCAAAGGCTTATGACCTTGTATTAAACGGTACAGAGCTTTCAAGCGGTTCAATCAGAATTACCGATTATGAGCTGCAGCAGAAGATGTTCCAAGCGCTCGGACTTTCAGATGAAGAAATTGAAGCGAAATTCGGTTTCCTTGTTGAAGCATATAAATACGGCGCAGCACCCCACGGCGGTATGGGTATAGGTCTTGACAGACTTGCGATGATTATGACAGGCAATGACAGCCTGCGTGACGTAACCGCATTCCCTAAGGTGCAGAATGCTTCCGAGCTTATGTCCGGCGCGCCTAACGTTGTTGATGAGGAACAGCTTAAGGAGCTTGCCATAAGCATAATTCCCGATAAGAAGGAAAATTAATAGTCTGTTCATAGAGAATTAATAAAATTTTTGTATAATGTTTTCGTGATATATGAACCGCTTCGGCGGTTCATATAATTTAATTTTGAAACGGAGAGTATTGCAAGTGATTACTATTTCCAATCTGACAAAGAAATATGGTGACAAGTACGCCCTTGACAATATCAGCTTTGATGTTAAAAAGGGCGAGGTGTTGGGGTTTCTCGGTCCTAACGGCGCAGGAAAATCCACTACCATGAATATCATAACGGGCTATACCGCATATACGGACGGTTCTGTTACCGTTGACGGCTATGATATTATTGAGAACCCGATTGAGGTGAAAAAGCGTATAGGCTATCTTCCCGAAATCCCGCCGCTTTATGTTGATATGATAGTATGGGACTACCTTGAATTTGTATATGAACTGAAAAAAATCAAGACAGATGATAAAAACAAGCATATACAGGACATTGTTGACATGGTAAAAATCGACGATGTAAAGAAAAGGAAAATCGGAAATCTGTCAAAGGGATACAGACAGAGAGTTGGTCTTGCAGGCGCGCTTATAGGAAATCCGCCCGTGCTTATTCTTGATGAGCCTACCGTCGGACTTGACCCGAAGCAGATAATTGAAATCCGCAACATTATAAAGGCGCTCGGACAGGAAAAAACTATAATTCTCAGCTCGCATATTTTAAGTGAAATCAGCGCGGTATGCGATAGGGTTATTATTATTAACAAAGGAAAATTCGTTGCCGAGGACACTCCCGAAAATCTGTCAAAAAAGATAGGCAATTCACACAGAATGATGTTCTCCATAGCGGGAGATAGGGAAAAGGCGGAGGAAATACTTAATTCTTTTGACGGCATTTCAAATGTTGTCTGCGTTTCGTCGGAAGGCGACGCATATAACTTTGAATTTGACACTACTATGGACGCAGAGGAAAGGAAACAGCTTTTCTTTGCTTTTGCCGAAAATTCAATGCCGATACTTACTCAAAAGGAAATCGAAACTTCATTGGAGGACATTTTCCTTGAGCTTACGCAATCTGCTGAAAAGGAGGAGAAAAAGGATGAAAGCGATATTTAACAGAGAATTTAATTCTTACTTTACATCTATGCTCGGCTATGTTTTTCTTACTATTTTTCTTCTGCTGACAGGAATAATGTTCTATATGGTAAATATCGGTTATATGACCGCAAGCATGACAGGCTTTTTTGCCTCTGTCAATAATGTGGCAATATTCTTTCTGCCGCTTCTGACAATGAGATTGTTTTCCGAGGACAGAAAGCTTAAAACCGATCAGCTTCTTCTCACAGCACCCATTTCAACAAAGGAAATAGTGCTGGGTAAATTCTTTGCGGCATTTGCGGTGTTTATGACAGGAGTAGTAATAACGCTTATATATCCGGTTATGCTTGCAGTATGGGGCAGCCTGCCATTTGGCGAAACAATAAGCTGCTATATAGGCTTTATACTGCTGTGTTCTCTGATACTTTCAATAGGCGCGTTTATGTCGTCAGTTACGGAAAGTCAGATTGTCGCCGCAGTCGCAACATACGGTGTGCTTATATTTACAATGCTGCTTAACTCTATATCAACATACGTTTCAAACGAGGCTGTTGTAAATATTCTGTTATGGCTTTCACCCTTGCAGAGATTTTCTGACTTTACACTCGGAATAATGAGCTTTGAGCCGATAATTTATTACATGAGCCTTACAGGACTGTTTTTGTTCTTTACAACTATGGTCTTTGAAAGACGCAGACTGAGATAGGAGGATAGGACAATGAATAATCTGAAAAAGCATAAAATTAATTCCTCCGTAATAATCGTTGTTGCGATAGCTCTTGTAGTTGTTCTTAATGTATTCGTGACGGTACTTAACAATAAATTTCCGCTTAAAATAGATTTTACTCCGAACAAAATGTTCGAGCTTTCGGATAAGACATACGAGTTTTTAAAAACATACGATACACCTGTTGATATTTATATTCTTGCCAGCGCTTCGGATCAGGACGAGAGAATAAGCTCTGTGCTTGGGAAATATGCAGCCGTGAATAAAAATATCAAGGTGACAAACATCAATATGGCGGAAAATCCGACATTCGGAAAAAAGTATGTTACCGACGGCTCAAGCCTTATGGCAAATTCCGTAATTATAGATTCGGGCGAGAGATTTAAAATACATTCAAGTACCGAGTTGTATGGACTTAATGCGCAGACAGGCAAATACACCTCGCTGAATGTTGAAAATAAGATAAATTCCGCGCTTAAATATGTTTCAAGCGACAAGCAGATGAAAGCGTATATGGTTACAGGTCATAATGAATTGGCTGTACAGGGAGTGACGGACAAGCTGACAAGTGAAAACTATGAGGTGACGGAGCTTAACACGCTCACAAGCGACATACCGTCTGACGCATCACTTGTAATGGTGGTGCGTCCCACAGCCGATTTTTCAAAGGACGAAATTTCAAAACTGGATAACTATCTCTTATCGGGAGGAAATGTTCAGTTCTACTTCGACGTAAGCAGTAAGGAGCTTACAAACCTGTACACATATGTAAAATCCGTATGGGGAATAGGCGTAAACGATAATGTTGTTGTGGAAACGGATATGTCGCAGTCCGTATCACTCGGCGACAGCGGAGTTACTCTTGTTGTGCCTGTGGTCAAATCCTCTGAATTTACAGACAGTATTATAAAGAACAAGCGAACAATAGCATATTTCCCGTATTCAAAGGAGCTTACGCAGGAATTTGAAACAAACGGCGATATATCGGTAATGCCGATTCTTACAAGCTCCGATAAGGCGTATACCACTACAAATGAAATTGTTGCCAAAACGGGCGGAGAAAAAGAGGGCGAATTTACAGTCGGCGCGCTTGCTGTGGATAAAAAGCATAATTCTTCGGTATATGTATCGGGAAATACGATGCTGCTGACAAGAGATGCGTCCACTCTTGCAAACGATTACGGTCTTGCAAACTATGATTACTTTATGAATCTGACTAATTATACGCTCGGAAACGATGACAGCTTTATTGTTGACGAAAAGGCGCTTGTGAACAACGCTGTTTCGCTTTCACAGGCAGATACTGTTGTAATATTTGCAGTTGTAGTGATACTGATACCGTTAGTTATACTTTTATGCGGTTTTATTGTGTGGATAAAGAGGAGAAATCTATGAATAAAACAAAAAGAAATATAATTATAGCTGTAGTCATTATTGCTGTATTGATTGCGGGAACAATAATTATAAGCAATATTGATGTTTCGGATAATTCACAGACAGAAAATCAGGAGGAAATTTACACAATATATTCCGAGGACACAAGCAATCTTTCGGGTGTGGAGGTTAAAACGGCTGACGGAAGTATAAGAGCCGTTAATCTTGACAATTCGGTCTGGACAATAAACGATATGAGTACAGACGATGTTGATTCCTCCAAGGCTCAAGGACTGGCGGGGACTGTTTCCACACTTACCTCAAAGCATAAAATAGAAACCGCGCCCTCCGACCTTTCACAATACGGCTTGGATAAACCGGAGATAACTGTAACTATATTCAAAAAGAGCGGGGAAGAGGATAAATTATATATCGGTGACATGAGTCCCACGCTCGGCGAATACTTTGTTATGCGTGACGGTGACGACAGTGTCTATACGATCTATTCCTTCAAGGTTGACACGCTAAGACAGCCGCTTAGCTTTTATCAGGAG
>CAMCPC010000036.1 GCA_945876665.1 uncultured Oscillospiraceae bacterium | reverse complement strand
GTAAGAGATGAAAAGATTTGAAAAATATTATAACCTGATAGTTGCTTTTGTGTTTTGTGTGGCGGTTATAGCGGTATACAAGACTTTTGACAACTTAAGTAATATAACGAAATATATAGGTGTTGTTATAGGAGCGCTGAAACCTTTTTTTATCGCGTTTCTTATTGCGTATATACTTAATATGCCTGCAAAAAGCCTGCAAAAATGGCTGAAAAAAGCAAAAAAATCTTTTATCAGCAATCATGCGCTTGGCATAAGTATTGTTATTATATATCTTCTTGCTGTAGTAGTGGTAATATTTGTATTAAGAATGCTTATACCGGCTTTGTACAGAAACGTTATTGACTTGTATAACAATATACCCGGATATATAAACGCGTTTCAGGATTATATAAACGGATTTGAGATTGTTCAGAAACTTAATATTTTTGAAAGCGGTCTTAATCTGTACGATAGAATTAATAAATTCTTTTCATCAATTGATATTGCGCAGTTCGGAAAATATGCTCAGGGTGTTTACAGCATGACGACGGGTTTGTTTGATATGTTTGTAGCGATAATTGCGTCAATTTATATGCTTATCGACAAGGATAGACTGCAGCACGGCTTAGTTCGTGTTATGGGAATTTTTTTGAAAAAGGAACGTGTGGCATCGGTCACACATCACGCAAAACGTGTAAATGATATATTTACAAATTATATATACAGCAGACTTACGTGCAGCGTTATAATGGCAGTTGTGTGCAGCATCGTTCTTATGCTCATGAATGTGAAATATGCGCTTGTGCTTGGAATTTTCATAGGAGCTATGGATATGATACCTTACTTCGGTTCGATAATAGCGTGTATTGTAGCTATTATAGCATCATGTTTGACGGGCGGACTGTGGCAAGGTGTGTGGGTTGCTGTTGTTCTGATTATATTGCAGCAGATAGACGGAAATTTGCTTGGTCCGAAAATCATGGGTGATTCGCTTGAAATACGTCCTTTGTGGATAATATTCGCGGTTTCTGTGGGAGGCACATTGTTCGGATTTTTGGGTATGCTGTTCTCTGTGCCGGTGGTTGCGATTATCCGCGCTATTGCGGCAGACTATATAGACGCAAAGGAAATAAATAAAAAGACTGCTGAGGTAAAAGAAAACAATGGCGAATAGAATTGCAGTTATAGGCGGCGGCGCTTCGGGGTTGATAGCTGCGATTGCCGCTGCGGAAGATAGTGATAATCAGATAACTGTTTATGAAAGCGGCGACAGAGTCGGCAGAAAAATACTTGCAACAGGAAACGGGCGCTGTAATATGACAAATATCAATGCCGATGTTGAAAATTATCACGGCAAAAATCCGAAGTTTATACTTGGTGCAAGAAATAAATTCTGGGTAAATGAAACTCTTGAATTCTTTTCTGATCTCGGCATAGAAGTAAACGTTGAGGAGGACGGAAAGGTTTATCCCTATTCCAATCAGGCATCAGCCGTTCTTGATGTTCTGCGTTTTAAAATTGATGAGCTTGATAATATAAAAATAATCAATTCCTTTGAGGTTAAGTCCGTATCAAAAACAAAGGAGTGTTTTAATATAGTTTCCTATGACGGAAGAAAAGAAAAGGCTGACAAGATTATAGTTGCAACAGGAGGAAAGGCTGCGCCGAATCTCGGCTCAAAGGGCGTGGGCTATGAGATACTCAAAAGCTTCGGGCATAAAATAACAAGCCTTTCGCCCTCGCTTGTACAGATTAAAACAGAAACTGATGTCGTAAAAAAGCTTAAGGGCATAAAGCTTGATGCAGAGGTGACGTTAGGAGATAACAGTGAATTTGGTGAGGTGCTGTTTACAGAATACGGCTTGTCAGGTCCTGCTGTATTTTCTCTATCTTCACGGCTTGGTGATAATAAGGTAATATCCCTTGATATTATGAGCAAATATTCGTATGAACAGCTATATGAAAGAATATTGCAGAGAATAGCGCTTCGTCCTAAGATTACACTTGAAAATTTCTTTGTTGGAATGTTCAATAAGAGGGTAGGTCAGGCGCTTATGAAGTCTGTCGGAATTGAACCGCTTTCAAGATATGCGCTGACGCTTAACGAAAAGGAAATATCGCGCATCTGCTCTGCTATAAAGAAATGGGATTTCAAAGTAACAGGTACAATGTCGTGGAATAATGCGCAGGTAACAAAAGGCGGAGCGGTGACGGGCGAGTTTAATCCGAATACGATGGAGTCGAAGCTTGTAAATGGCTTGTTTGCATCGGGAGAAGTGCTTGATATAGACGGTGACTGCGGAGGATATAACCTGCAATGGGCATGGTCGTCGGGTTATCTTGCAGGTGTAAATGCAGGAAAGTGATTTATTGGGAGTGATAGAATGAGAGATTCAATGAAAATGACTGTGCGTTATCAGTTTGTTTATATGCTGATTATGCAGGCGGCAGCGTCGGGTGTATGCTTTGTGTTCGGACTTGTGGCATTCTGGTATTTTATGAATATTAGCATTGCGAAGGAAATACTTTCGGTAGTTTTTATGCTCGTTAATTTTGCAATGCTGTATATACAATCCAAAAAGTTTGCCGTGCTTGATAATAAACCATACACACCACTGAAGCCGAGCAAATTAAAGGGCGCGCTTTTCGGCTGTCTGATAGCGCTTGCAAATCTGATTTTTATGGTGATATTCCGCTTGATATGGATACGCTTTGGCACGGATATGGGACTTTCGGGAATTTTTCCTACTATTATAAATGCGGTTTTCTATTACTGGACTTTCCCTTACAACGGTATTATGAATTTGTCAGACGGAACATTTACTCTTTATTCTGCCGCGGCTATGATGGTTGTGCCTGTAGCTGCGACGCTTATAGGCTATATTGCGGGCAGTAAGAAATTTGAACTCGCAGAAAAAATAGATGAGTTTATGTACGAAAAAGAGTAAAAATATATTTGAAAAATATTTCAATTAATATGCCTAAAATGTTGCATTCTTACAACTTGTGTGCTATAATATTTATATATTGTAACAGTACTAATTGACGAGGGAAAGAATGAAGTATAAAATTCAAATATTTTCAGGACATTTTGGAAGCGGAAAAACAGAAGTCGCGTTAAATTTTGCGATGAATCAGAAGAAGCTTGGCAAAAAGGTAACAATAGTTGATTTTGATATTGTGAATCCGTATTTCAGAACAAACGATGCAAAAAATGTATTGACAGAAAATGGCATAAAGCTTATAGCTAACGATTACGCGTCAACAAATCTTGATATGCCGACAGTTCCGCTCAATATCCTAAGCGTGTTTGAGGAGGATTCGGTTGTTATATTTGATGTCGGCGGAGATGATGACGGAGCGCTTGCCTTGGGTCAGTATAAGCAGTATTTTGATAAATACGGTTATGAAATGCACCTTGTTGTAAACACGAAAAGGCCTCTTACCGAGAGCTGTGAAGATTTGCTTGAAATTGCTCAGAGGATAGAAAAGGCATCAAGGCTCACCTTTACTGATATTTACAACAACACGAATTTATCTGTACTTACCGATGAAAAAACTCTTTTCTCAGATTATGGGGAAATAGAAAAATTATCTCAGAAAATGGGAATAATTATAAAAAAGAACTGCGGCATTGAAGCGGCGCTTGGGAACGTTCCTGAAAAACTGAAGGATACTGTATTCAAAATGAATATTTTCATTCCTAAGCCTTGGGAAATACAATAAAATTATCTGAAAGGATCTGGTTATTTAATGAAAAGAGTTGTCTTTAACGAGGAACGTTGTAAAAGCTGTGAATTGTGTATTAATGCCTGTCCTAAAAAAATCCTGCAGATTTCAAAGGATAAAATGAATAACAAGGGATACAGACCTGCTGAAATCACAGATAATGAGAAATGTATCGGCTGTGCTTTTTGCGCTACGATATGTCCGGACGCGGCGATAAAGATAGAGGAGGTCTGAAAAATGGGCGAGAAAGTTTTGATGAAAGGCAATGAGGCAATCGGTGAAGCTGCCATCCGTTCGGGGTGCAGACACTTTTTTGGATATCCGATTACCCCGCAGACAGAATTATCTGCATACATGGCAAAGAAAATGCCTAAAATCGGCGGTGTTTTTTTGCAGGCTGAAAGTGAACTGGCGGCAATAAATATGGTATACGGCGCGGCATCTGCCGGAGTCAGAACCATGACCAGCTCATCAAGTCCGGGTATCAGTCTTAAAGCGGAGGGAATAAGCTATATTGCAGCGGCAGACTTGCCCTGTGTTATAGTGAATATAGTCCGCGGAGGTCCGGGACTTGGCGGTATTCAGCCGGCACAGTCAGACTATTTTCAGGCAACACGCGGCGGCGGACACGGCGACTATCATCTGATTGTTCTTGCGCCTAACAGCGTTCAGGAGCTTGTCTATCTGACAGCTGACGCGTTCAATCTTTCGGAGGAATACAGAATACCTGTTATGCTGCTTGGTGACGGCACATTGGGACAGATGATGGAGCCTGTGGATTTTGACTCAATTCCGGAGCCTGTTTATGCCGAGAAGCCTTGGGCGACCAACGGAACGGACAACAAACGCGAAAAGAACGTGATAAAAACTCTTTACCTTGACGCTCCCGAGCTTGAAGCGGTGGTTATGGAAAGGGAAAAGAAGTATGATATTGTAAAGCAGGAATTGCAGAGATATGACGCGCACGATACAGAGGACGCGGACGTTATTATATCGTCATACGGCATTACATCGAGAGTTGTTGAAACCGCGGTGCAAATTCTCCGCGAGGAGGGGATAAAGGTCGGTGTTATAAGACCTATAACGCTCTGGCCGTTTCCGGAAAAAGCGTATAAACAGGTTCACCCAAAAGCATTTTTGTCGGTTGAAATGAGCACAGGACAGATGATAGAGGACATTAAGCTTGCGTGTGAGTGCAGTGCGCCGGTATATTTCTGCGGACGTACAGGCGGTGTTATACCTACTCCCGACGAGGTTGTGCAGAAGGTAAAAGATATTTTAAAGGAGGTTGGTTGATATGTCAAAAACTATATATGAGAAACCGAAATCCTTGACAGATACTACCTTCCATTACTGTCCGGGATGCTCGCACGGAATAGTGCATAAGCTTGTGTGTGAGGTTATAGACGAGCTTTGCATACAGGGCAAAACTATAGGCGTTGAGCCTGTCGGCTGCGCGGTTACGGCGCATGATTATTTTGACTTTGACGTTGTTCAGGCAGCGCACGGCAGAGCGCCTGCTGTTGCAACGGGAATAAAGCGTTCGCTGCCGGACAGAATTGTGTTCACATATCAGGGTGACGGTGACCTTGCGTCAATCGGTACGGCTGAAACCGTCCACAGTGCAACGCGCGGTGAAAATATAACGGTTATATTCATTAATAATACGATATACGGCATGACAGGCGGACAGATGGCGCCCACATCACTGCCGGGACAGATTACACAGACATCACCTTACGGACGTGATCCTCACATACAGGGTTATCCTGTGAGAATATGCGAAATGCTTGCAACGCTTGACGGCCCGTCATATATTGCAAGAGTGTCAACTGATTCAGTACCGCATATAAAAGAGGCGAAAAAGGCTATAAAAAAGGCTTTTGAAAATCAGATAAACGGCAAGGGATTTTCAATTGTGGAAATTTTGTCCACTTGCCCTACAAACTGGGGAATGTCGCCTGTGGAAGCGATGAAGCGCCTACAGGACGAGATGATTCCGTACTATCCTCTTGGTGTGTTCAAAGATGTCGGGGAGGGAAATGAATAATGGAAAATTGTGAAATTGTTCTCGCAGGCTTTGGCGGACAGGGAATACTGTTCATGGGAAAGCTGCTTGCTTTTGCGGCAATGCTAAAGGGTAAAAAGCTTTCGTGGCTCCCGTCATACGGTCCCGAAATGCGCGGAGGAACAGCGAATTGTCATGTTATAATAGACGACAAACCTATCGGCTCACCCATAGTTACAAAACCAAGTGTGCTTGTTGTAATGAATAAGCCGTCATTGGATAAATTTGAAGATACAGTCGCTGAGGGCGGATATGTGTTTGTTGACCGGTCGCTTATTGAAGGTGAAGTGACAAGAAAAGATGTCAAGCCTGTATATATCAAGGCTACCGAAATAGCTGACAGTATCGGAAACAGAGGTCTGGCAAATATGGTAATGCTCGGTGCGGTATTGAAAACAACGGGAGTATTCTCGCTTGAAGAAATCGAGGAAACAATGAAGAAATCACTTCCTGCCAAGAAACAGGCTCTTGTTGAAAAAAATATGGAGGCAGTAAAAAAAGGTTATCAGACAGTTTGAATTTGAAAGGAGAATGGAATAATGGCAGCAGTAAAAAAGAAGAAGGTTTTAACGTATAAGGGGAAGCCGCTTTTGAAGTGCGGTAACAGAATATACTACGGAAACCTTGAGGATAAGTGTATTCTTGCTCTTGATATATTGGAAAGCAAGGATAACAAGGATATTAAGTCCTCAACAAAGATTAAGGTTCAGGTAATGGATAACACAGGCGAATTCGGCAAGGGTATGGTTTACCGCAAGGGTGAAAGAGAAAATCTTTATAAGGCTCTTGATATTGGTGAATGGTGGCTTCAGGACGCTATTCAGATGATTGGTTAAAAAAATAAACCGTGATTTTCTCACGGTTTATTTTTTTAGTCAACTATTTTGCCTATGACAATTCCGTTGTCGTTCCTTTCAAGAAGGACGTTTCGGAACTGATCATTAAGGTCAGTGTCGGAGGGTGCGTGAACCGTAATATAATTATCTGTTTTACCCTCAAATAATCCGTCTTTCGCGGGCTGCTCAAACAAAACACGCATAGTTTTGCCGATAAATTTCTCTATAAAAGCGTCGCGTGTTTTCTGTGTTTCTGCGATTATGATTTTACTGCGTTTTTCTTTTGTGTCGGGCGAAATCTGGTCGGGACGCTTTGCGGCAGGTGTGCCCTTGCGCTGAGAATACTGGAACACATGAGCGTCAGCAAAGGAAACCTCACGCACAAAATCAACAGTAGCGTTAAATTCCTTGTCTGTTTCGGCAGGGAAGCCGACCATTATATCGGTAGTGATTGCCACATCGTCAAAGGCGGCTCTTAAACCGTCCACAATGCCCTTGAACTGGGCGGTTGTATATTTTCTGTTCATGCGCTTGAGTGTTGCATCACAGCCGGATTGGAGCGATATATGGAAGTGGTGGCATAGCTTTTTAGAGGCTTTTATATTGTCAATAAAAGCCTGATTAAGTGTCATTGGTTCTATAGAAGAAAGACGTATGCGCTCAACACCGTCTATTTTGTCAACAGCCATTATCAAATCTTCAAGCGTGGTGTTTTCCAAGTCTGCTCCGTATGATGCGACGTGTATTCCGACAAGGATAATTTCTTTGAAATTGTTTGCGGCAAGCTCATGTATTTCCTGCAATACCTCGTCCATAGGACGGCTTCTGACAGGGCCGCGGGCATAGGGAATAATGCAGTATGAGCAGAACTGATTGCAGCCCTCCTGTATTTTGATGAAGGCGCGAGTTCTGTTTGAATACTGTTTTATCTGCAATTCCTCAAACTCGTGATTGCTCATAATGTCGGAAACGTGATTTATGCTTGATGCGGTGTTAAGCTCCTCCACAAGCGAAACAATATTTTTTCTGTCCTTTGTACCGATTACAATGTTTACGCCGTCTATTGACAAAACCTCGTCGGGCGAAGTCTGCGCGTAACAGCCTGTGACCGCGATAATCGCATCGGGGTTTGTCTTTTTTGCACGGCGGATAATCTGACGTGATTTTCTGTCGCCCATGTTCGTAACTGAACAGGTGTTAATAACATAAACATCGGATTTTTCGCTGAAATCAGATATTTCATATCCTGCGGAGGCAAACAGCTCCGCCATCGCTTCTGTTTCATATTGGTTGACCTTACAGCCAAGTGTGTAAAATGCTGCTTTTTTCATTTATATTTACCTTTCAAGTTTATCAGTTTTACTACAAATGCCATATTAAAAAATATCTGCATTAGTATTATTATATAAAATTTTTAAATAAAACGCAATACCTATTGACTAATCGTGGAAAAAGTTGTATCATATTAATTGTAAGAGATTACAAATTAATAGGCTATGCGCTTGAGTTGCGCACGAATAAGGGAGGAATATTATTATGAAAACATTTAATCTGTTACTAAGCTCTATTAACGACGTAAAAGACTTTGTAAATATCGTAAGCAAGTACGATTTCGACGTTGACCTTACATCAGGCAGATACGTTGTTGACGCTAAGTCTATTATGGGTATCTTCAGTTTGGATCTTTCTAAGCCTATTAAGGTTGAAGTACATTCTGATGATTGCGAAAAGTTCATGGAAGAACTTGACAAATTCATTATTAAATAATAACGAATAAGCAAAGTAAAACGTCCTCAATTTGAGGACGTTTTTTCGTTGTTTTCAATATCCTGCGGAATTTCAAGTGTGATATTTCCTATCTTTGCGCCGCGCAGCTCATCAAGCACCATATTGGCGGCACGTTCCATGTCTGTTTCGCCGCCGGAAATAACAAAGCCGCGTTTTTTTCCTATCTTTTCAAGCACCTCATAGCCCTCTAACCCCTCAACGCTGTCAAGCTTATAACGGCTGCAAAGCGCCTCTGTGTAGTTATCGCGCAGATATTCGCAAAGTGAATAGGCGAGAAGCTCTGTGTTCATTATTTCGTCCTTTATAGCGCCGGTGTATGCAAGCTTCATTGCTACCGACTGATCCTCAAACTTCGGCGGAAGAATACCCGGCGTGTCAAGAAGCTCTGTGTCGCCCTTTATCCTTAGCCACTGCTTGCCGCGTGTCACGCCCGGCTTGTCGCCTGTTTTTGTGCTTGCTTTGCCTATAAGACGG
>CAMCPC010000035.1 GCA_945876665.1 uncultured Oscillospiraceae bacterium | reverse complement strand
ACTGATGGCGAATTATTTTAAAAAACTTTGTAACACATCATTGACAAACCTACATATATTGAAATAATATTTTGAAATTTAATCTTTTTCCGCCTGCGCTATTGACGGCGCATATAATAAAATGATAAAATATGTAATTAAATACGTAAAAAACAGGAGAAAGCTATGTGGAGTGCAGATAAATGGACTGATTACAGTTTAATAGACAGTGCGGACGGAGAAAAGCTGGAGTATTGGGGCGAATATCTTTTGCGCCGTCCCGACCCTCAGGCGGTGTGGAGCTTAAAATCCGACAAAAAGTGGGACAAGGCTGACGCGTGGTACCACCGTTCAAAATCGGGCGGCGGAAAGTGGCAGTATCTTAATAAAAAGCTGCCCGAACGCTGGACAATAAAATACCGCAATCTGACGTTTAATATAAAGCCGATGGGCTTCAAGCATACGGGACTTTTCCCCGAACAGGCGGTGAACTGGGATTGGTTTTCAGAACTGATTAGAAATGCAAAAAGACCTGTTCGCGTGCTTAATCTTTTCGCCTATACGGGCGGCGCGACAGTTGCCGCGCTTGAGGCAGGCGCGGAGGTGGTACACGTTGACGCGTCAAAGGGCATGGTAACATGGGCAAAGGAAAATGTGATTTCATCAGGTTTAAAGGACAAGCCTGTACGATATATCGTTGACGATGTGGTAAAATTTGTGCAGCGTGAAAACCGCCGCGGCAGACAGTATGACGCGATTATAATGGATCCGCCGTCCTACGGCAGAGGGCCGTCGGGCGAGGTGTGGAAAATAGAAAACGAGCTGTATCCGCTTATTGAGGAATGTATGAAGATACTGTCGGATAATCCGCTTTTCTTTTTGATAAATTCATATACAACGGGACTTAGCGCGCAGGTGCTTGTAAATGTACTGACTATGACAGTAGGCAGAAAGTACGGCGGAAAAATAACCGCTGACGAAATCGGTCTGCCGATGAAAGCAAACGGACTTGTATTACCATGCGGCATAAGCGGCAGGTGGCAAAACATGACTGATTAAAATTGCTCATCTCACTGCCAAAGTCGTCGGGGCAGTACACTCGTACGTCACCCGCCGCCGTTGACAGCAATCTGAACAATTTTTCTTCAGTCATAAAAAATTTAAAAGGGTAACAAAATGATAAAAACAAAAAATCTCTCCTTTGTCTACCGTAAAACGGACGAAGACGGTGGCACGGCAGTAGAGGAGGAAGTTTTAAGGGAAATAAACTTAACAATAGAAAAAGGCTCTTTTACGGCAATTCTCGGCCACAACGGCAGCGGAAAATCAACCCTTGCAAAGCATTTTAACGCGATACTTTTGCCCACGGGTGGAAAGGTATATGTAAAGGGCATGGATACAACAGATAAAGATTCTGTTTTTAACATACGCCAGTCGGCGGGTATGGTTTTTCAGAACCCCGATAATCAGATGGTTGCGGCGATAGTGGAGGACGAGGTGGCATTTGCGCCGGAGAACTTGGGTGTTGAGCCAAAGGAAATCCGCCGCCGCGTGGACGAGTGTCTTGAAACGGTGAACATGACAAAGTACGCACAAAGCGCGCCGTCAAACCTGTCGGGCGGACAGAAGCAGCGCGTTGCCATTGCGGCTGTGCTTGCCATGAACCCCGAAATACTTATACTTGACGAGCCGACCGCCATGCTTGACCCCAAGGGCAGGAGCGAGGTTATAAAAACAATAAAAATGCTCAACAGGGAAAAGGGCATAACAGTTGTGCTGATAACGCACTACATGGACGAGGCGGCGCTTGCCGACAGAACGGTTGTAATAGACGACGGCGAAATAGTCCTTGACGGAACACCTAAAGATGTTTTCCGCAATGTGGAGAAAATAAAATCGCTCGGACTTGACGTGCCGCAGGTGACGGAGCTTGCATATGAACTGAGAAAAAAAGGAATAGACATAAGCGAAGATGTGCTGACCGTTGACGAATGCTTTGCGGAGCTTCTTAAAATTTTAGGAGGTGGCGCAACGTGATAAAGGCGGAAAACGTAAACTATATTTACCAGAAAGGAACGCCCTTTGAGCGTCAGGCTCTTTTTGACATAAATCTTGAAATTGCGGACGGCTCTCTTGTGGCGCTTATCGGTCATACGGGCAGCGGAAAATCCACGCTTATACAGCTCTTTAACGCGCTTGTAAAACCTACATCGGGCAGAATTTTAGTTGACGGCATAGACGTCACCGCGCAAAAGGCAGATTTAAGATTAATCCGCCGCATGGTGGGACTTGTTTTCCAGTACCCCGAGCATCAGCTTTTTGAGGAAACGGTATATAAGGACATAGCCTTTGGCCCGACGAATATGGGACTTAGCGAAAAGGAAATTGACGAGCGCGTGAGAAAGAGTGCGGCTCTTGTGGGACTTAAGGAAAAGCACCTTGAGCGTTCGCCCTTTGATTTGTCGGGCGGACAGAAAAGGCGCGCGGCAATTGCGGGCGTTCTTGCAATGGAGCCTAAGGTGCTTATACTTGACGAGCCGACAGCCGGACTTGACCCCAAGGGCAGAGACGATATTTTAAATACTATAAAAAGACTTCATGAAGAAAACAGTGACATGATAATAATTTTTGTGTCCCACTCCATGGAGGACGTTGCGAAAACCGCCGAACGCGTGATAGTGATGAACGAGGGACGCATTGAAACGGAGGGCAGCGTTGCCGAGGTTTTCACACAGGCGGAAAGATTGCAGAGGATAGGTTTAAATGTGCCGCAGATAACGCTCCTTACGGATAAGCTGAGAAATGCCGGCTTTAATCTGCCGGAGGAAATTTACACCGTCAAATATGCCGCAAAGGCAATAGCGGCGCTTGTCGGAGGTGACGGCAATGCTTAAGGATATTACAATCGGACAATATATACCCGGCAGCTCACCGCTCCACAAAATGCACGCGCCCTTAAAAATTATTCTTACAATATTATATATAACGGTGCTGTTTTTTGTAGACAGTCCTGTTTCGTATGCTATATTCACGGTGTACACCGTCGCGCTTGTGCTTATAAGCGGTGTGCCGCTTAAGGTGCTTTTAAGAGGTGTAAAGCCAATGCTGTGGATATTCATATTTACAGCGATACTTAATGTGTTTATGACGCCGGGCGAAATTATATGGTCATTGCCGATATTCCGTTTTACTTTGAAAATCACAAATGAGGGACTTGCGGCAGGAGTGACAATGGCGGTAAGGCTGCTGTATCTTATTATGGGTACATCGCTTCTGACGCTTACCACCTCGCCCCTGCAGCTTACGGACGGCATTGAAAAGCTGTTAAAGCCTTTAAGAAAAATAAAAGTTCCGTCCCATGAGATTGCAATGATGATGACAATTGCGATACGCTTTATTCCGACGCTTGCGGAGGAAACGGACAAGATAAAAAAAGCGCAGACCGCAAGGGGCGCGGACTTTGAAACAGGTAATATTATAAAACGTGCCAAGGCAATGATACCGCTGCTTGTGCCGCTCTTTATAAGCGCGTTCCGCCGCGCGGATGACCTTGCCACGGCTATGGAGGCGCGCTGCTACAACGGCGGCGACAACCGCACCAGAATGAAAGAAAGTCATATGACCGCGCTTGATGTAAAGGCAATAGTGATTTCTATTCTTGCCGCCGCGGTGGTTTTGCTGGCAGAATTTTGGACGTAAATTAAGATTGAAATTTAGTATTGGAAATGGTATAATGAATATTAAACTTAAGCTTCAATATGACGGCACGGCATATCATGGCTGGCAGATACAGAAAAATGACATAACCGTGCAGGAAACAGTGAAAAAAGCCATTGAAAAAATCACAGGCGAAAATGTGGTTTTAACAGGCTGCGGACGCACCGACACCGGTGTTCACGCGGAAAATTACGTTTGTAATTTTCATACAAACTCAACAGTGCCGGTTGAGAGGTTTCCCTATGCGCTGAATACTCATCTGCCCGAGGATATAGTGTGCTTCAGCGCGGAGGCGGTCAGCGAGGATTTCCACGCAAACAGCAGCGCCGTAAAAAAGCGGTATGTATATAAAATATTAAACCGCGAATTTCCCGACGCGGTATTGTGCCGTTACGCGTGGCATTATAAGTATCCGCTTGACATAGAAAAAATGCGCACTGCGGCAAAGGCGTTTATCGGCGAGCATGATTTTATCGGTTTTGCGTCAAGCGGCTTTAGCGTAAAAACAACCGTAAGGGAGATTTATTCCCTTGACGTGTCGCGCGAGGGTGATATAATAACGATTGACGTGACGGGAAACGGATTTCTGTACAACATGGTAAGAATAATCGCAGGCACACTTGTATTTGCCGGCGGCGGAAAAATTAACCCGTCCGACATGGCTGATATAATCGCGTCAAAGGACAGAAACCGCGCAGGCATAACTGCGCCGCCGCAGGGACTTTGCTTAAAGGAGGTGTATTACTGATGAAAAAGGACGATGATTTTATTAATGAAAATTCAATAAACGACCTTATCCAGTACGCGGAGGAAGAAAGTGATACACCCGAGGAAACGTATGAGGAGGAAACCGATACATACGCTGACGAACAGGCAGACGAAGAAATAACTGAAGAAGACGAAATACATGAGGAAAAACCTGCTATGCAGAGTGAGCCTCAGGAGAAAAAAGTTTACGAGGATTACGGTACTTATTATGAGACCGAGGACGACAACGGAGAGATTGTCTTTGAGGAGGATAAAAAAAATACACGAAAGGGTATTATAATCGGCGTAATAGTCGGAATACTTGCAATCATCGCCTTTATAAGCATAGATTCGGGGATAATCGGGAATTACAAAAATAATTTTGCCAATAACTTTTCAAGAATATTTGCGAATTTCAAAACAGATAAGCAGACAAAGGCGGTCAAGCCCACGCCAAAGCCTGACGCGCAGTATAGCACAGAGATAAAGGATAATGTAATCATATCGCTCGGCGATGTGAGCGGCACGGAATTTGAGCCGTATAATAACGGTATTCTGTACGCGAGCATGAATCACCTGTCCTTTGTTGATAATACGGGCAATGTTGTGTGGGAAACGGATACGGCAATTGTAGATCCCATACTTGACGCAAAGGGAAACTATATTCTTCTTGCTGAAAAGGGCAGAAATAAAATATGCCTTTATAACGACAGAAAGCTTGTGTATGACGTGGACGACCCTGATAATATAATGACGGCAAAGGTTTCCTCAAACGGTGATGTTGTTGCCGTAACGGATAAATCGTCATATAAGGGCGGTATATCAGTATATAATAAATCAGGCGCGCAGATTTTTTCATGGGCATCGGGCAGTGATACTGTCATAAGCGCGGATATTTCCGCCGCGTCAAGGTGCGTTGCCGTATCACTTCTGAATACCGAGGTTACGGCAACAACCGTAATACAGCTTTTTAACGTAAATGAAACGGAAAGCTATGCAAAGGTAGATATTAACGATGCCGTTATTTTTGATATGGAATTTACGGGTGATACATTGAGCGCCTTTGGCGATAACCGTATTGTCGGAATATCCGCAAAGGGAAAGATTATTTATGACAACACCTTTGAAAATGTTCAGCTTACCCATTGTGCAATAGATGATGACGGAAACAAGCTACTGTCATTTGACGACGGCAATATACCTATGCTGAATATGTACAGCAAAAGGGGTACGTTAAAGGAAAGCGTCACTCTTACGGGTGTGACGGACTTTATAGATATAAACGGCAGGGATGTTCTTTATAATATCGGCAGGGACGTGTACTTCGGCAGAATCAATTCAAAAGATACAACCAAGTACACCGCAACCATGGATATAAAGGATTTGCTTGTTATATCGGACAATGTGTTTGTGATTGTTTATTCAAACAGCTTCGAGGTTGTCGCGATATAAAAGGAGGCATTGTATGAGCATAATACTTGATATTATTTTAGCGGCGTTAATTATAATATCATTTATAGCAGGCTATAAAAAAGGCTTTGTAAAGTCTGTCTGGAAAATAGCCGCGCTTGTGGTAACAATAGTGCTTGTAATAGCGCTGAAAAATCCCGCGGTAGACTTTTTGTCCGGTACGAGTATAGCAGGCGCTATAAACGAGAAAATATCAAAAACGATACATATACCTCAGGGCGGCGGGATAGATGCAGCGGAAAGTCTGAATTTGCCCGACTTTTTAAACGCACAGGTGAGTGACGGTATAGAAAACGCGCAGGGCGCAGTAGCGTCTGTAAATGACGCAGTTGCCGCATCGCTTACCAATATTGCCGTAACGATAATAGTCTGCGTGGCGCTGTTTATAATAATACGCCTTATTCTTATGGCGGTCTATATGATAGCAGTAGGTATTACGGCGGCACCTCTTATAAAGGGTGTGAACCAATTTTTCGGCGGACTGCTTGCGGCGGTGAATATGGTGTTTATCATATTTCTTCTGCTTGCGCTTGTGTCGCTTTTTGCGCCGGCGGACAGTCAGCTGTTTGAAATGATAGATAATACATACGTTGTTAAATATTTATATAATTATAATATATTACTTCAATTATTTATGAAAATCTAAGGAGGAAAAAGAAAATGTACAGTGACGTAGTAAAAAAAGGTCTTGAAAAAACACCGCATCGTTCGCTTTTCAAGGCATCGGGATTTACGGAGGAGGAAATCAATCGTCCTTTGATAGGTGTTGTAAGTGCGAAGAACGAGATTATTCCGGGACATATCCATTTGGATAAAATCGCGGAGGCGGTTAAAACAGGCGTAAGAGTAGCAGGCGGTACACCTATTGAATTCCCTGCAATCGGCGTTTGTGACGGTATCGCAATGGGACATATCGGAATGAAGTATTCACTTGCAACGCGTGAGCTTATCGCGGATTCAATCGAGTCAATGGCAATTGCTCATGGCTTTGATGCTCTTGTTCTTATCCCGAACTGTGATAAGATTGTTCCGGGTATGCTTATTGCAGCATCAAGACTTAATATCCCATCAATAATCGTCAGCGGCGGTCCTATGCTTTCAATGAATTATAAGGGCAAGTACCGCGACCTTAACACAGCTTTTGAGGCTGTCGGTGCGTTCAAGGCGGGTACTATTGACGAAACAGAGCTTCTTAACCTTGAAAATGCGGCTTGTCCGTCCTGCGGTTCATGCTCTGGTATGTTTACGGCTAATTCAATGAATTGTCTGTGTGAGGTGCTTGGTATGGCACTTCCGGGCAACGGCACAATTCCGGCGGTTTATTCGGAGAGAATAAGACTTGCAAAGCATGCAGGTATGAAGATCATGGAGCTTCTTGAAAAGGACATCAAGCCGAGAGATATTATCACACCTGATTCAATCTATAACGCGTTGCGCGTTGATATGGCGCTTGGCTGCTCCACAAACTCAATGCTTCATCTTCCTGCAATCGCGCATGAGGCTAAAGCTCCGATTACGCTTGACTATGCAAATGAAATCAGTAAGGAAACACCGAACCTTTGTCACCTTGCTCCTGCCGGTGAGCATCACGTACAGGATTTGTATGCGGCAGGCGGTGTTCAGGCACTTATGAACGAGCTTTCTAAGAAGAATTTATTGAAGCTTGACACAATCACAGTTACAGGCAAGACTCTTGGCGAAAATATAGCAAATTGTCCTGTACAGGATTATGAAGTAATCCGTCCGATAGATAATCCGTACAGCCAGACAGGCGGTATTGCGGTATTAAAGGGTAACCTTGCGCCGGACGGCTCTGTTGTAAAGAGAAGCGCTGTTGCAAAGGAAATGCTTCAGCATGAGGGCCCTGCCAAGGTGTATAACAGCGAGGAAGAAGCCATTGCGGCTATTTACGCGGGCAAGATTGTAAAGGGTGACGTTGTCGTTATCCGTTATGAGGGTCCTAAGGGCGGTCCCGGTATGCGTGAAATGCTATCACCGACCTCCGCAATCTGCGGTATGGGACTTGATAAGGACGTTGCGCTTATTACAGACGGACGTTTCAGCGGTGCAACACGCGGTGCGGCAATCGGCCACGTATCGCCCGAGGCTGTCGAGGGCGGTCCTATTGCGTTTGTACAGGACGGCGATATTATTTCGATTGATATAGATAATTGCCAGATTAATCTTAAGGTAAGCGAGGAAGAAATCGCAAAGCGCAAGGAGAACTGGACTCCGCTTGAGCCAAAAGTAAAGACAGGCTATCTGAGAAGATATTCAAAGATGGTTTCGTCAGCAATTCAGGGCGCGGTTATGATTGACGAATAATATATAAGTAGATACACAAAAACGGATTTCGTAATGAAATCCGTTTTTTGTGTTGAAGCTGTATTTTGCTATACGATAAGAAGAAATCCACAACATATAGTATTGGTAAAAAAAGATTGAAAAAAGTTGAAAAAAGGTGTTGACAAAGGGGGAATGATGTGTTAATATAATCAAGTCGTCTTCGGATGGTACGAGGTTTTAACACCAGGTACTAAGGAGTCAAAAAAACTTTTTAAAAAATTTTAAAAAAAGGTATTGACAAAGTGGAGAAGATGTGGTAATATAAATAAGCTGTCGCAAGAGAGCATGTACATTGAAAGATAAATAGTGCAGGTTTTTGTTAAAATAACTATTGAGTTTTTTATGACAGAAATTCGGATATAACAATACGAACGAAATGTCAGAGTTAGTTAAGAGCTAACAAACAATCGAGTATATAAAAGCTTTGGCTTTAATATAACCATTTAATCGAGAGTTTGATCCTGGCTCAGGACGAACGCTGGCGGCGTGCCTAACACATGCAAGTCGAACGAAGCTCTGCGATACAAGACTTCGGTCAAGTTGAACGGATGACTTAGTGGCGGACGGGTGAGTAACGCGTGAGGAACCTGCCTTTCAGTGGGGGACAACAGTTGGAAACGACTGCTAATACCGCATAACACTTTTTGGGGACATCCCTGAAAAGTCAAAGCTTTATGTGCTGAAAGATGGCCTCGCGTCTGATTAGCTAGTTGGCGGGGTAACGGCCCACCAAGGCGACGATCAGTAGCCGGTCTGAGAGGATGAACGGCCACATTGGGACTG